>CALCNB010000289.1 GCA_937897785.1 uncultured Cellvibrionales bacterium
TAAAATCTACGCTGTCATTATCTGTATTTGAACGCTTGCGCTGACCTGATGCGTGACTAAGCTCAGGCTCAAAATAGTGAATATCTACGGGATAACTTCTGCCGGTTACCTCAATGATCGGCGCGGAATCAAAGTGTTTAGAAAAACGTTCAACATCAATAGTTGCTGAGGTGATGATGAGCTTTAAATCCGGCCGCTTTGGCAATAACATTTTTAAATAGCCTAACAAAAAATCGATGTTTAAACTTCTTTCATGAGCCTCATCAATAATTATTGTGTCGTATTCGAGCAACAAACGGTCACGATTAATGGCCGCAAGTAAAATGCCATCAGTCATAATCTTAATGCGTGTCGTCGCAGTAAACTGCTCGTTAAAACGGAACTGATAACCCACGGCTGTGCCAAGCTGAACATCAAGCTCGTCAGCAATTCTGGCGGCAACCGTTCTAGCCGCTAGACGCCTCGGTTGAGTATGGCCAATTCGCCCAAAGATACCACGGCCAAGCTCTGCACATAATTTCGGAATTTGGGTGGTTTTACCGGACCCCGTTTCTCCTGCGACAACCACCACTTGATGCTCATCTATTGCCTTGAGAATCGATAATCTCGATTGAACAACGGGTAATTCTTGGGGGTAATCTATTTTATGGAATGAAGATGCGCGACACTCAACTGCGTCGATTGAACACTGTAGCTTCAAGAAAAAATCTCTCTGACTTAAGTGAAGTTTTTCTTGCTCTTTCGCCAGGGCTTGATGCTTTTTCCATAGCCCCCGCAACGCCGGTCTATCTTGCAATAAACACTTTTCAATGAGAGCAAATACTGCTTCAGACTGATCAACTAATGGGTCTAGATTGAACTCTTTCATTCAAATTATCTAACGTCAAAATAAGACCTAGAGCAGGTAGCTTATTTATTCACGAAGTTCGCGCCTAAGAATCTTACCAACATTGGACTTTGGCAATTCATCGATAAACACCACATCACTGGGGACTTTATAAGCGGTTAACTGATTTCGACAAAAATCAATCACTTGTTGCTCAGTTAACGCTGCATCGGCCTTAACAATAAATACCCTCACCTTCTCGCCGGTACGTTCATCGGAACCACCAACCACAGCACATTCTAAAACCGAGGGATGAGAGCTAATCACATCCTCTAACTCATTTGGATAAACATTAAAGCCAGAGACAATTATCATATCTTTTTTTCTATCGACAATTTTTGGGAAACCCTGCTCATCGACAAAAGCAATATCACCCGTAGCAAACCACCCATCGTCACTCAATACCTCAGCGGTTTTTTCTGGCTGCTGCCAGTAGCCCTGCATAACCTGCGGCCCTCGAACACAAAGCTCACCCTCTTGATTGCAAGGTAATGATTCACCTTCATTATTAACGACTTTAATCTCAGTTGATGGTGCAACAACGCCGATATAACCCAATTTGCGTCCAGCATCATCTTTATATCCAGTATTTAAAGACACCACTGGCGAAGTCTCAGTAAGACCATAACCTTCATATACCTTACAGCCTGTCACTTCTTCCCAGCGATTAGCCGCATCGGAAGTCAAGGCCATACCACCAGAAACAGTAACCGAAAGAGAAGAAAAGTTTAGCGCTCTAAAATCTTCTCGGGCACAAAGCGCCACAAACAGCGTGTTCAAACCGCAAAAAACGGATATCGTCCACGGTCGCATCGCTTTAATAGTTGCATCAAGATCCCGCGGATTAGGAATTAACAGGCAATGCTGGCCTAAAGCCACCATTTGTGCTGAAAGGGTACAAGCATAGACATGATAAAGCGGCAGCGGTAGCACCACTGTATCTTGATTATCTGGATCCTGAGCAGAAAGTAAATCGATCTCAGTAAAGTTATCAAACAATGCTCGCATCTGTGTAACGTTTGAGAGTAAATTTCTATGATTGAGAACAGCTCCCTTCGATAGCCCTGTCGTACCACCGGTGTACTGCAACAATGCGATATCATCAGGCGTAATCTCCACATTGATAAATTCATTGTTCAGTCCGCGCTTTAAGCAATGCCGCAACGATTCAGCATTCGGAATATTAAATGCCGGCACCATTTTTTTAATGTAGCGAGCAGCAAAGTTAATCGCCACCCGTGAAATAAAGCCATGCAAGTCTGCCAGCTCAGTCATAATGACCCGCTCAACTGACGTTTGGGGAATCACACGCTCTAATAAATCACCCGCATTGGCCAAAGCGACTAAAATTTTCGCGCCAGAATTGTTAAATTGATGGACTAATGCGCGCTCGGTATATAAAGGGTTGGTGTTAACCACGACCAAACCGGCCTTCAATGCGCCAAAAAAAACCACTGGGTACTGCACTAAATTGGGCAGCATAATCGCGATGCGGTCACCCTTAGCAGCACTGGTGTGATTTTGAAGATAACTCGCAAAAGCGGTTGCTAAACGATCTAACTCACCATAAGTCAAGCTAAAACCCAAGCTGGTAAAGGCTTTTTTATTGGGCATCAGCGCTACCGACTGAGTTAATAGCTCTGCCAGGTGTCGATGCTCTAAAGGTGAGATAGTGCTTGAAATAGAAACCCGCTGCTGCAGCGAACTAATGGCATCTTGAACATTCATAAATAGGCCTTATAGGGTTGTTATTATAAGCGATATAATTTCAAACTATAGTCATTGTCGAAAAGTTATTAGCTTTAAGCCTTTGCCAGACGGTATTGATCTATAGGGTGGCCTATTTTGCACCAAGGCTAGGTTGAGTGCAATTATTAGTATTACCTAGACAATGAAATAAAAACGTCTTTAAAACGAACTGCGCCTTACCAAACCAAGACCAGTCGTCGTTGCCCGCAATATGACCTAAATTCTGATTAGTAGGCTGGGCTAAATAGTGGTTATTATCTTTCATAAACGAATACTTGCTTTTTACTATTGAGAATGACTATGCGCGAAACACTGAGCGATCACATCATGCTATCCAACATCCCATATCAAGACTTAACCCTTGGGCAAACCGTGAGTATCGAAAGAGTCGTCACTCAACGTGAAATTATTTTATTTGCCGAAACTTCCGGCGATCTAAACCCAATTCATCTCGACAGTGAATACGCTGCCAATACAGTGTTTGGCCGACCGATTGCCCATGGCATGCTCTGCGGGGCGTATATATCGGCTGCCATTGCCATGCATCTACCCGGCCCTGGTAGAGTTTATCGCAGCCAGTCAATGAAATTCACTCAACCCGTATTTGTAAACGATCGATTAACCGTCACACTCACAGTGACTGAAAAAAAAGACAAGCTAAAGCTTGTCAGGCTGACATGCTCGGTAAGCAATCAAAATCAAAAAGTCGTCGCAAAGGGCGAAGCCAGTGTCATCGCCAGCGAAAAGACACTGATGATGGCCGCAGCGAAACTACCGGAAATCACGATAAAATAAAATCCCTAAAGCCGGCTCATATCAAAAACTGAACCGCTATCAATGGATAGCTCGGGCAGGACTTTGCTGGCGAACAACTCTAAGCTCGGCCAAGACAACTCTGGTGGCAAACCACCCATTAGTGGGTGTAAGGCAATTGCCCCCCAATCACCTAAGTCTTGGGCCATTTTTATGCACTGTTCAGGTGTTAAAATAGCATACATGCCAGTTTTTCTTAACGCGTCTGCGTCATTGGCTGCACGGTAATACGTATTATCCATTCCTGCTTGCTCAGCCCATTGACTGTAGCAATTAGTTTCATGCATGGCATAAGGCGCAATCTCAGCCCAGGCTTTATCGGGATCTTCACTGACATAAAGAAATAATGGGCCTTGGCTACCTAAAATTAAGGCCGTTTTATTTAACCGATGACTCTCTTCTATGTAAGTCATAAACGTTTCTGGAACGGCTGGCATATAGCCATCGGCAATTTTTGCGGCCCGCTTAGCCGCGGCGTCTGAACTGCCGCCTAAAATAATTTTAGGACCGCCTACTTGGACAGGAACGGGGGTGATTTTGACTTGTCGGCCATGGTAATCAAAAAACTCACCCGTCCAAGCTCGCCGAAGCGTTGCGATACTGTTTTCAACTATCGATGGGCGTTTTTTCCAGGGCACATCGAACATCTCAAACTCACTGGGTATATAACCGGCGGCCATCACTAAGTCTACTCGCCCATTACTGATAACATCGAGTACCGCAATATCTTCCGCCAGTCTTAGGGGATTGTGAAAAGGCAAAATAATCACTGACGTCACTAAACGCATTTTTTCCGTGACCGCCGCCATCGCACTAAGGGTGATCAAGGGTGAGGGGCAGTACCCGTCGTCGGTACCGTGATGCTCACAAACCATGGTTGTACCTATACCCTGCTTTTCACCCCACTGCACCTGCTCAAGTGCACAATGGTAAAGATCGGTATGGGAAACAGGACTGAAGGGTGCTCGTCGAAAGTCATACTTTAAAAAAATCCGATTAACCATAAGCATTAATCTCGTTTATCTTTATCATTAATGGCAAAGCTAATGAATGGGCAAGCCTCGAATCAACTTATCGCATACTGTGCTGCTATATAAGCAAAGGTCATTGCCGAGCCTATGGTTGCTCCGGCACCTGGATACGTGTCGCCCATGACTGCCGCAGTGGTATTTCCAGCGCCATAAAGCCCCTCAATGACACTCCCATCGTTGTCGCATACACGCGCCCATTCATCACAGACAATGCCACCCTTAGTGTCTAAATCACCCGCCTCAATCTTAAAAGCATAAAAAGGCCCTTTGTCAATCGGGGCTAAACTGGGGTTAGGTATAACCTTTGCATCGGCATAGTAGCGGTCATGCAAAGTTTCTCCGCGACCAAAATCAGGATCAATTCCCTTTATAGCATTCGCATTAAATTGAGTCACCGTTTCTACTAATTGAGCGGCATCGATATCGAGTTTTTCAGCTAACTGCGGGAGGCTAGAAGCCTTAGTCAACAAGCCTGTTTCAAAGTAGTCCTTGGGGATATGATCATCGGACTCCAATTTCGTTGGCTTGATATGCCCGATCACATACTTACTTCGATAATTCGCATCAAAAATCAAATAACAAGGTATGGCTTTTTCACCGCGCTGTTCAGACAAGTACTGTTCTTTAACGACGTCCTCGTAGGGCTGTGCTTCATTAGTAAATCGCTTACCGATTCGATTAACCATTATAGAACCAGGCATCGCCTTGCCCGCAATTAACGAAATGGTCTGGCCGTCAGGCATGGTATAAGACGGCGACCACCAGGCACTGCTCATAAAATTAACCGCCGCACCGACTGATTGCCCTAAGCGTATGCCGTCACCATTAGAGTCAGGCGAAGCAGCCGTCCATTCAGTGGACGTAGGCTTAGGATGATACTGTTCACGCATTTCAAGATTACTAGCAAAACCACCGGTTGCTAGCAAAACACCTTTTCGCGCTTTCACCGATACAGTCTGACCTTTTTTATTAATCACCGCGCCGATAACTTTATTGTCTTGTTTAATGAGTTCAACCACTGGCGAGTCAAGCCATAATGGGATATCCCGGTCCATCAAAGTTTTTCTTAGTCGTGCGATTAATGCCTCACCACAGGAAATACGATCATCTGAATCACCCTTTAAGCGAGACGGAATATCCAACCAATAACGCAACATTAATTTAGCGCCAATTAAATAGGAACGTAAATTCATCTTCATCAACGAGGAGCTTTCAACCACTGTCATTGAAAAAGGCATGCCTAACCCCTTGAACGGCCCTCGACGAAGGTAAGTCGCCTCTTTACCCAATTGTCGCAAGGTAAATGCACCCGGGCACATAGAACGACCACCATGTTTTGAACCTTGATGCTGTTCGTAATAATCCATATAAGCCGGTAATGGGGTGTATTTAACCCGACTATGCTTATGCATGAATTGCAGCATCTCATCAGCCTTGTCGGCATAAGCGCGCAGACGCTCCTCTTTCACGGTATCGCCGATTAAACTACGAAGGTACTGATAACCCTCCTCCCTTGAGTCTTCAATACCCACCGATGATTGCAAATGATGGCCAGGGATCCATGCAACACCACCGGAGTGGGCAGTGGTTCCACCGTATACTGAGGCACTCTCTACCACTAATACCTCTGCGCCCAATTCATGAGCCACGACTGCACCAGTGAGCCCCCCAACACCCGTCCCTGCTACTAACCAATCAACCTCTTGATTAAACTTCTCTACCACAAAAAATCACCTTCAATTAATTTTTATGCCTTTGGACTAGAAGTC
The DNA here is from genome assembly GCA_937897785.1 of uncultured Cellvibrionales bacterium. Taxonomy (GTDB): domain Bacteria; phylum Pseudomonadota; class Gammaproteobacteria; order Pseudomonadales; family UBA7434; genus UBA7434. The sequence continues at coordinate 6,249 of CALCNB010000289.1, forward strand.
TTATTATTGCAGAAACAAAGG
>CALCNB010000290.1 GCA_937897785.1 uncultured Cellvibrionales bacterium
CCATGGCCGAAATTTTTGCCGAGTTAATGGCGCGATTGGGTTATGACAAGTATATCGCGCAGGGCGGTGACTGGGGCGCTATCATCACCTCCAATTTGGCGATTGTCGATGCTGATCATCTTTATGGTATTCACTTGAATATGCCTTTTGGTTATGCATTAACGGAAGATCCCCATGAGGGCTTATCGCCACAAGAGATTGAGGATGTGAATGCCATGAGTAGCTTTGAGGCGATGGAAACGGGTTATCAAAAAATTCAGGGCACGAAACCACAAACCTTAGGGGTGGGTTTAAACGATTCGCCGGCTGGTCTTTGCGCCTGGATTACCGAAAAGTTTTATACTTGGATGGACTGTGATGGTGATATTGAATCCGTGCTAGATAAAGATGAGTTACTCACTAACATTTCAGTTTATTGGTTTACGCAGAGTATTTGTTCATCGACGCGTTTGTATTATGAAGTGACCCAAAATGCGCGATTAAAATTTTTAGAGCAACCGGTTACTGTGCCCTTAGGTGTGGCGCGTTACCCTAAGGAAGTGATGCGATTTCCACGCCAGTGGTGTGAAAATGTTTACACTCAAATTGTCCACTGGCAAGATTTTGATCGTGGCGGTCATTTCGCCGCAATGGAGCGTCCAGCGGAATTCTTAGCTGAAATTCGTAAATTTAGAGCGCTGGTTTGCGATTAAAAAGCATTATTTATCAGTAGTTTAACGTTTATTATTGTTGTGCGCGCTAATTTTATTAATATTGCGTTTTGCTCATGCAAGCAGCACATAAGATTACGGTAAAATTGACCCCTAGTGTATAGGGATTGTCGCTTTTTAGCGTTAATTTGAGTGGCTTTGTTCTAGTATTTCGCTTCAATAAAGCGTATTTTTTCGAAACAAACTGGGCGTCTTTCAAGTCAATAAGCGACTTGACTGTATCAGTCAATCAGCAACGTTGTTGAGGTTAATTATGTACGATTTAATTATTAAAAATGGCCGCATTGTCGATGGCACTGGCAACTCTGCCTTTGATGGTGATATCGCGATAAAAGATGGCTTGGTGGCCAGTCTGGGTTCGGTCTCACAGCCGGCTAAAAAAACGATTGATGCCGAGGGGCATCTGGTGGCGCCTGGTTGGGTGGATACGCACTCACACATGGATGGTCAAGCGACTTGGGATCCTTTTTGTAGTCCTGCGAATCACCATGGCATAACGACATTGGTTATGGGTAATTGCGGCATCGGTTTTGCGCCTTGCGAACGAACAGATAAGGCTCATCAAGATTTAATCGAAGTCGTTGAAGATGTAGAAGATATTCCCGGTACTGCTTTGGCTGAAGGGATTAAATGGAATTGGGAAAGCTTTCCTGAATACCTTGATGCCCTAGATGAAATGCCACGGGCAATTAACGTTGCTGCGCAAGTGCCGCACTGTGCTATTCGCACGTATGTGATGGGCGATAGGGGGGTTAACAATGAACGAGCGACTCCTGAAGATGTCGAGCGCATGGCTGAGTTAGTGGCCGAAGGTATCGAAGCAGGCGGCGTGGGCTTTACTACCTCTCGGACTGAATTACATAAAACCCGAAACGGTTTATCGATGCCAGGCACTTACTCAGAAGAAGATGAGTTATTTGGTATTGGTAAGAAGATGGGTGAGATCGGTAAAGGATTTTACGGCATGGTGTCTGATTTTGAAGACGATGCTTGGTTAGAAGAAATGGAATGGGTCAAGCGCCTGTCGATTGAAAATAATTGCCGGTTTAATTTCGTATTATTTTATCAAACCAATGAGCAGTGGGAGCGAGTGCAAAAGCAGTTAGCCTTTGTTCGGCAAGCCAATGAAGATGGCGCTCAATTAGTTGCCCACGTCGGCGCGAGACCGGTCAATGTCTTAATGAGCTATCACGGCACGGTTAATCCATTTTTCATGCATCAAAACTTTGGTCCGTTAACGGCGCTCAGTCCAGAGGAAAGAATTGAGAAATTAAAAGATCCCGCTGTTCGCGCGGCGATTTTAGCCGAGCCGACGCCGGCGATGGGTATAGAAGCCGCTGATCGCATGGCGACTGATTTTCACCTGATGTTTGAACTCGGTGAAGAGCCTGATTATGAGCAAAGCCCCGATCAAAGCATTGCCGCTAAGGCTGAGCGTGCGGGTGTTACGCCACAAGAGTATGCCTATGATGCCTTGTTAAAGCGTGACGGCGAAGCAATGATATATTTTCCGTTTATGGGTTACGACCAAGGTAATCTTGATCGACAGTTCGAAATGCTGAAAGATGAAAACACCGTGATTAGTTTGGCTGACACGGGTGCACATTGCGGTGTTTTATCCGATGCCTCAATGCCAACGTTTTTACTCAGTCATTATGCCCGCGATCGAAGTCGCGGCAAGTTGACCATTGAAGAAGCGGTGAAGATGCATACCCAAGAAACGGCTAGGGCGGTTAAGCTAGAAGACCGAGGCACCCTAGAAGTCGGTATGCGTGCTGATATTAATATTATTGACTTCGATAACCTTCGCGTTTTGGCGCCGCAAGTGATTTATGACCTACCTGCGGGTGGCAAGCGAGTTTTTCAAAAAGCGATAGGTTATAAGTATACGATTGTGGGTGGCGAAGTGATTATGCAAGATGGCGTTGAAACGGATGCTCGTCCAGGGGCCTTAGTCCGTGGTGCGCAGCCTGCGCCTAGCAGTATCGTTGCAGCTTGATCTATTCATTTTTGCAGTGAGTTAACATAAAAGCCGGCTGATATTTTAGCCGGCTTTTTATTTATTTTTTTAAATCTTTGGGTGTTAAATAACATGAACAGTCCGTTTGAAGCCTTGGTGACAGCGCGGCAGCAATTACTCCAAGCAGGTTCACCATTCGAGTTAATAGAACAGCAGCAAGACGGCCGCAACTATCAAGTCTATAAATCAGCGCCGCACAATGTTCGCGATGCCTTGGCCGTTGGTCGGCAGCATGGCGATAACTTATTTTTACAGTATCAAGACGAAGATTGGAGCTTTACTCGTTTCTTCCAGCAGGTCGATGCCATTGCTTTTCAATTGATTCAGCGTTATCAAATCACCAAAGGTGATAGGGTCGCTATTGCTATGCGTAACTTCCCCGAGTGGATGACTGCTTACGCGGCTGTCATATCCTTAGGAGCTGTTGTCGTGCCGGTGAATAGCTGGGGCAAAAAAGACGATTTGGTTTACGTACTGAATGATTGCGGTGCCAAAGTGGTGTTTGCTGACCAGCAGCGTTTTGATTCGATTGCAGATGAACTTCAGGCCCTGCAATTAAAGGCGGTGGTGGTGCGTAACAGTGGCGCAATCATCAATGACTGTGCCGAGTCATTAGACGATTTCTTGGCTGATATTGACAGTGATCAATTGCCAGCATTGGCTGACTTCAGTTTTCAAATTGACACTTCAGATTGGGCGATGATTTTATATACCTCGGGTACTACCGGTCGACCCAAAGGCGCACTGAGCTCGCATCTAAGTATTTGTCAGGCATTAATTAACTTTGAATTTCACGGTGCGCAGTCGGCCATGACTAACGGTGAAACCATTGAAAAAATGATGAACAGTGGTTTTCCATCAAAAGCCTTATTGGCGGTACCGTTATTTCATGTGTCAGGCTTGTATGCACATTTTCTATTATCGTTACGCGGCGGTCGTTCGATAAATATTATGTACAAGTGGGATCCCACTAAGGCCTTGCAATTGATAGCTGAACAAAGAATCACGACCTTAAGTGGTGCGCCATCAATGGTGTTGGATTTACTTGAACACCCTGATTTTGATAGCACTGATACCAGCAGTTTAATGGTGGCCAGCGGTGGCGGTGCGGCAAGTCCGCCTAAGATGGCGCAGTTAATAAAAGATAAAATCAGCCATCCTTATCCTGGCAGTGGTTACGGTTTAACAGAAACCAATGCCAGCTGTTGCAGTGGCACGGGCGCCAGCTTTTGGTACAAGCCGTCTAGCTCGGGCACCTTGTCGCCGATTATAGAATTTAAGACTATTGATGAGAATGGCCAAGATCTGACAAAAGGTGAGCGCGGTGAGATTTGTATTCGTGGTATTTTAATTGCTAACGGTTATTGGAATAACCCTGCAGCGTCCGCTGAAAGCTTTATTGACGGTTGGTTTTCAACCGGTGATATTGGTTATCTTGATGACGAAAATTTTGTTTACGTGGTCGATCGTGCCAAAGATATTATTATTCGTGGCGGTGAGAATATTTCCGCCAACGAAGTTGAAGCCTGTTACTTAGAGCATCCCGCCGTCAGAGAAGCAGCGGCGTTTTCTGTTGCTCATGACAAGCTCGGTGAAGAGGTGGGCTTAGCGGTGTATTTTAAAGATGGCCAGCAAGCCAGCCCTGATGAGCTGTCTGAGTTTGTCAGCGGGAAGTTGGCACATTT
>CALCNB010000291.1 GCA_937897785.1 uncultured Cellvibrionales bacterium
GGTGCAGGTCTATATCGCCGTCGTAGTCCTGTCGCAAGGTCGCCAGTATTTCATCACCCAATTGACTACTTTTACTTTGCGGGAGCCTGACTAAGACGTCTTCTTCAGAACCAAAATTTATTACCAAGGCATTATCATAATTGGCGCCTTCTAATTGCTTACGAATTGAACTTAAGTCGGCTTGCTGACTGTAAGACACTTCAACCAGCGTTCCACCCGTAAAGTCTAAACCCAGCTTGAGTCCATTAAGTGACAATGAGGCGATAGACGCAACAACAAGTAAAAAAGAAACGGACTGCGCCCAACGACGAAAAGCCATAAAGTTGATTGTTTTAATTAAAGCCATGAATAAACCCTTATTACACAAGCCTGAATGATAGACGCCTCAATTGCTTTTACAGCGCAAGTTTTTTAATTGAGCGACCGCCATAAATTAAATTAATCATTGATCGAGTGCCCATGATAGCTGTAAACATTGACGTTAGAATTCCTATCGACAGCGTTATTGCAAAACCTTTAATCGGACCGGTACCCACAGCATAGAGAATAACCGCCGCTAACAATGTCGTTAAATTAGCGTCGAGAATGGTCAGAAAAGCGCGTTCAAAGCCTGTATTGATTGCCATCGCGGGCGTTAAACCATTAGCCAGCTCCTCTCGAATGCGAGAAAATATCAATACGTTCGCATCGACAGCCATGCCGACTGTCAACACAATACCGGCAATACCTGGAAGAGTCAGAGTTGCAGAAAGCATTGACATAACTGCTACGATTAGTAGCAAATTCATTGTTAAAGCAATATTCGCCGCAAGACCAAATACACGATAAAAGACCAGCATGAAAAATAAGACTAAGCTGAATCCAATCACAACAGACTTAACACCTAAAGCAATATTTTCAGCTCCTAACGAGGGCCCAATGGTACGCTCTTCAACAAATTCCATCGGTGCCGCTAGCGCGCCGGCTCTCAATAGCAAGGCTAATTCTGCTGCTTCAGCTTGGCTATCGATACCAGTAATTCTAAAATTTGCACCTAGCGGCGATTGTATCGTCGCTAGGCTGATCACACGACGTTGATCATAACGCTCATATACCGCCTCTAGTTCATTATCATCCGATAATTGAGAGCCAATTTTTCGCGTTTTACGCTCAATAAAGAGTACTGCCATTTTTCGTTGCACGGCATGACGAGTGATGCGATGCATTAACTTACCACCTTCGGCATCAAGGTTAATGTTCACTTGGGGACGTGAATTCTCATCAAATCCAAATTGAGCACCGGCGACACTTTCACCTGTGACAATAATATCTCTCTCTATCTCTACAGTGGTATCTTCAAAGGCAATCATTTCACGGTTGAAGCTACTAGTATCGCCATTAACAGCCAAGCGAAACTCTAAGTTAGCTGTTTTACCAAGTATTCGTTTAGCTGTAGCGGTATCTTGCACACCGGGCAATTCGACAACAACACGATTACGACCCTGACGTTGCACTAAGGGCTCAGAAACGCCCAGTTCGTTAACTCTGTTACGAAGCGTAATAAGGTTTTGACCTACAGCCTCATCCTCTAAATTAGCAATCGCTTGCTCACCTAGCTCAAGGCTAAGGTAGAAGGCACCGTCTCGCTGATATTTGTTACGCGTCATCTCTGGCATAGACTTAAACGCCAACGACGACGCCTTGTCACGCAAAGCTTCTGTCTTGAATTTTCCCGTAACAATATTGTCATTGATTTGAACAATACCACGGACTTTTTCCTTTCGAAGAAGCGCCTTATAACTGGAAACGCTTGATCTTAGTCGCGTATCGATGGCCGCTAGCGTATCGACTTCCATTAAAAAATGCACACCGCCACTCAGATCAAGACCTAATTTAAGCGGACCTGCGCCGATTGATTTCAACCAGTCTGGAGTAGTAGGCGCTAAATTTAAGGCAACGATATAATTGTCTCGGCCTAATGCATTTTGTAATATTTTTTTGGCGGGCAGTTGATCTGTTCTCGATAACAGTCTAATTTCTAATTTATTATCGACTATCGCTATCTGCTTGACAGCAATATCAGCCTGCTGCAATGAATCACTGGCAATGTCATAGGCCTCTTTATCGATAACCAAGCTACTGCTCTCACCTGAAATCTGTACCGCCGGATCAGGGGCATAAAGATTAGGCAAAGAAAAGATAATCGCTGTAATAAGAGCCAACAAAACGATGGCATATTTCCATAATGAATATTGGTTCATAGTGACAATGTCGACTCTCTTCAGTAGTTAAATATTGCTATAAATGAGCCAAATCAGTTGAACTAATATGGCAATAATAAAGTTATTATTTCATCATGAACAGTGTAAGTCATTATTAAAGAACGACAACTGTAATACTTGCTTATTAAGTGACATTCACCCTCTAAGCGACGCTCACCCTCGCATTTTGAAATAAACGCATCCAAGGTGAATCCTCATCCCAGCTTTCAGGCGCCCATGAATGTTGCGCTTTACGAAATACACGCTCTGGATGAGGCATCATAATCGTCACCCTGCCATCGTCTGAACAAACACCGGCTAAACCATGAGGCGAGCCATTTGGATTTAATGGATATCGCTGAGTCACTTGACCTTGATGATCGACATATTGCAGCGCTAGCTTTGAATTGGCTTGCAAAGCGGTAAAAGCATCAGCACTTAATTCTGCCCTACCTTCGCCATGGGAAACGACAACCGGCACTGAGGATCCTACCATACCTTGTAGAAAAAGCGATGGGCTAGATGGCACTGTCACCATGACCAGGCGCGCTTCAAATTGCTCGGAATCATTCTTCACAAACCGAGGCCAATGATCCGCACCAGGGATAATAGATTTCAAGTTGGAGAGCATTTGACAGCCATTACATACACCTAACGAAAAACTATCAGGCCGCTGGAAAAAGCTAGCAAATTGATCATTAGCACGCGAATTAAAGAGAATCGTTTTAGCCCAACCTTCACCGGCACCTAACACATCACCATAGGAAAAACCGCCACAAGCAGCGAGACCTTTATAGTTCGCTAAATCGGCTGATCCTAAGAGAATGTCACTCATATGAATATCGTGCGCTTCGAAACCTGCTCGATCAAAAGCCGCCGCCATTTCATATTGACCATTAACGCCTTGTTCTCTTAATATCGCAATCTTGGGCTTAGCACCGGTCGAAATAAATGGCGCAGCCACATTGTCATTAGGCGAAAAACTAAGCTCTGCAAATAAACCTGGATCACTGCCATTGGCAATTGCATCATACTCGGCTTGAGCACAAGCTGGATTGTCACGGAGCGACTGAATCGCAAAACTGGTTTCATGCCAAATAGCATGTAATGTATGAATACTTTCACGATAAAGCTCTAAGCCTTGATCATTACTTAGAGTAAAATCGTTATCGGGATTAACATCACCGATAACGCTAACATGGCTAACACCATGACGGGCATAAATGTCGATAACCTGCGGGATATCAACCTTGGCAACCTGAATGACTGCACCTAACTCCTCGTTAAACGACCATGCTAGTAAATCGGAGTTTGGAGCCGATAAACTCACACCCATCTGACCAGCGAATGCCATCTCAAGAACCGAGGTTACTAAACCACCATCCGAGCGATCGTGATAAGCCAATATTTTTGAGTCCTTTAATAAGCTCTGGGTCGCCTTAAAAAAGCCTTTAATACCTTCAACTGATATTAAATCGGGCGTAGCAATGCCTACTTCATTATAAACCTGAGCAAGACATGAACCCCCTAGTCGTTGCTCACCTTCAGCGAGATCGACTAATAGTAACGCGGTGGACGATTCACAAGCCTGCAATTGCGGTGTCACACTATCCCGAACATCTTTTACACGAGCTGCAGCAGTTACAATCAAAGATAGCGGTGAAATAACGTGCTTATCTTGACCCCCTTCTTGCCACTGTGTAGACATAGACATTGAATCTTTTCCAACGGGAATAGCAATACCAAGCGCCGGGCAAAGCTCTTCTCCAACAGCCTTTACAGCCTCATATAATTTAGCATCTTCGCCTTCATACCCTGCAGCGGCCATCCAGTTAGCCGATAATTTCAGCTCGCTTAATGATGCAATCGGCACGCTGGCTAAATTTGTAATGCATTCAGCAACCGACATTCTTGCCGCAGCGGCGGCATTAAGCAATGCAATCGGCGCTCGTTCACCCATGGCAAATGCTTCGCCCGTATAAGCCGCAAAACTGTTAAGACAAATAGCCGCATCTGCTACGGGCACCTGCCAAGGACCAACCATTTGATCCCGATAAACCATACCACCGACACTTCGATCACCAATGGTAATGAGAAAGCTTTTACTGGCTACCGATGGAAGCCGCAAGATTCGCTCTAGTGCTTGATCAAAAACTATTTGATCAACTGAAAACTCAGTGACTAACAACTTAGCACTCTCAACTTCACGATGCATTTTTGGCGGCTTACCAA
>CALCNB010000292.1 GCA_937897785.1 uncultured Cellvibrionales bacterium
CTTTTGTGCTTGTTTATCCCGTAAAGCCGCATGACAGGCCAATAGGGTTGAGCGCTTTTTAGCCACAACAAGACAGCCAGAGGTATCGCGATCGAGTCGATGCACTAATTCTAAAAATTTACACTCTGAGCGGATCTGGCGTAAGGCTTCAATCAAGCCAAGTGATAACCCACTGCCTCCGTGAACCGCTAAGCCTGCAGGTTTATTAATGACCAACAGCTGATCGTCTTCGAACAGAATGGAATCGTTTAATAATCGCTCAAACTGAGGCGAGATGCCCGGCAAAACCGGTTTTGGCGAGATTTTAACTGGCGGTATCCTAACGACATCTCCTTCAATAAGCCGGTAACTTTGCTTAACTCTCGCCTTATTTACGCGAACTTCGCCTTTTCTGAGAATTCGGTATAAGCGCGAGCGCGGCAGGTTACGCAACCTAGCCATCAAAAAGTTATCTAAGCGCTGACCGGCATGATCGGCATCAATCGTCACCATTTCAACGCTTTTTTGTAATATTTCGGCCAAAAATCATACCCTTAAGTTAAATGAATGAGGCCAAAAAACAAATTGGCAATAAAATAATAGGTAATTGAGGTACTTAAAGGATAATGTTAACATAGAACCTGATCAGGTTATTTGGTCTTAGTTAATCTATCGGCCTCGAACTTCATCTACCAACGCTTTTTAAGGGGTAATACCACTGATTAGTGTATAGGACTGAGTAGACTATACTGATAAGCGCTGGTCACAAATGGTTTGAGCAGAGAAAAGATATCCAAAGAATTAAGAAGACAAAAGAAGCGCTAAAGCGCTGCTTAAACAAGAAAACTTCTTAGATAAACAGTGATCATTAACAATATTTCGAAAATTGCCTGTTTTAGGTAAAAATCCTAAAACAGCATTTTCATCGGTTTTGCATAAATCAGGCAGCCTCATTGGAGCATGAATACGATTTTAGCATGACCAAGGTTCCCCTACTGGCAAAAAGCCAACATGAACCAAATTAACGCTCGCATCTTATGGCATGACTGACAGATAACTTAATCAGTCGTGATAATACCTAAGTTAATGAGAGCAAAACAAACATACCTTACCTGTTAGTTATAACAAGTACAGGTTTTAAACGTAACAACAAATTTAGTAGTACACAGTGATACCCTTTAGACGGGAACTCAAGAACCGATTCTTGTCTAAGCACATTGATAGTAATAGCTCAATAATTAGCTATTACTATCAACGTTAGCTAACCGGCCAACACGCTGGTAGCCAAAAAACGAAAAGAGCGAATCACGCCAACGTTTTAACGACGTGCCTAAGTTAACACTGAGAAATTGAAGAATTTCAGTTATCGGATTAAAGAACGCTAATGAGACTGGCGTTTTCTTGAGATTGAGTAAGACGTGAAATCATTTTTTCTTTTCACGCAATAAAGACCGATAATCGCAATGCACTGCATTGCCAACAGGACAACTAAGCGCTAGCTGGTTTTTTCCTTCTAGCAGCTAATGACAGCAAGACGTGCTAAATGATCAGGGCAACACAAACACCCAACGTTTAGCTTGACGGGGCTTACCGGTCCTAGCTTCTTGCCTTAGGCCACTTACTGGCCACATGCGGCTATTCATCACTTTTTTCTTATGTGATTCTACCGCTGCATTAGCTTTTTACTTTTTGTCTGCTGTGAACCGCACTTCAATTCCTCATTGCTAGCCCCGACACTCGTTGGCCTCTTCTCTCTTTTGATGCTCACAATTCTGTGACTGGCATCTTTGGCATAGCAGGCTATTACTCGCGAATTTTCGCAAGTACTACCCATAGGAATAAGAGAGAACATTATGAAACGCATGCTTATCAACGCGACTCAACCAGAAGAACTTCGTGTCGCTATGGTCGATGGCCAAAAACTGTATGACCTCGACATTGAAAACCGGACCCGAGTCCAAAAGAAAGCCAGTATCTATAAAGGGAAAATCACCCGAGTGGAGCCAAGCTTAGAAGCCGCCTTTGTAGATTTTGGTGCCGAACGCCATGGCTTTCTACCTCTAAAAGAAATTGCCCGCGAGTACTTTTACCGCTCACCGCCGAACTCGCAAGGGCGCATGAAAATCAAAGATGTAGTTAAAGAAGGAACAGAAGTTATTGTTCAGGTTGAAAAAGAAGAACGTGGTGGCAAAGGTGCCGCTCTAAGCACCTTCATCAGTCTAGCGGGCCGTTACATGGTGCTGATGCCGAATAATCCTAAAGCTGGCGGCATCTCTCGCCGTATTGAAGGCGAAGAACGCAGCCAACTCAAAGACGCGATGAGTGATCTTGAAATCCCTAAAGGTATGGGTGTTATCGTACGCACAGCGGGAATAGGTAAAAGTTCAGAAGAGCTGCAGTGGGATTTGAGCTACCTGTTAACGATCTGGGAGGCCGTACAAGGTGCCGCTGAACAGAAACCAGCCCCCTTTTTACTGTTCCAAGAAAGCAATGTTATTGTTCGCGCAATTCGAGATTACGTGCGCAAGGATATTGGCGAAGTACTCATTGATGGTGCGGACGCCTATTACGAAGCCTCGCAATTTGTCAGCATGGTGATGCCGCATTACGCCAAAAAAATCAAACAATACTCTGACGAGATCCCGCTCTTTAACCGTTACCAAGTTGAAAGCCAAATAGAAACAGCTTTTCAACGAGAAGTGCAGCTGCCATCGGGCGGCTCGATTGTCATTGATCCAACCGAAGCCATGGTTGCGATCGATATTAACTCTGCCCGAGCAACCCGCGGCGGCGATATTGAAGAAACCGCACTGCAAACCAATTTGGAAGCCGCTGATGAAATCGCCCGCCAATTGCGCCTTCGAGATATGGGCGGTCTAATTGTCATCGATTTTATCGATATGTCATCGAACCGAAACCAACGCGCTATAGAAAATCGCATGCGCGATGCATTAGAGGCTGATCGGGCACGCGTGCAAGTTGGCCGTATTTCACGCTTTGGTCTGCTCGAAATGTCACGCCAGCGACTACGGCCTTCGCTGGGCGAAACCACCGCTATCGTCTGCCCTCGCTGTGATGGGCAAGGTACCATTAGAGAGACCAAATCATTAGCGCTGGTTATTTTGCGCTTAATTCAAGACGAAGCACAAAAAGAGCGTAGCGCTGAAATTCGTGCCATGGTGCCTGTCGATGTCGCCACTTATCTATTAAATGAGAAACGTTCAGCCATTCGTTCAATCGAAAAAACTAATCAATTACGCGTACTCGTGATTCCTAGCCCATCCCTCGTTACCCCGCACTACGAAGTCGTTAGGCTTCGCGATGATGATAATGATGCAGGTGAACTGGTCAGCTTCGAACTGACCCCAGATGATGAACACGAAGAATCTATTTTGGATGCCCGCGAAACCGTCATAGAGCAACCTGTCGCTGCCGTTCAACCGATCACTCTCGGCAAAGGCGCACCAACACGGGCAGAAAAACCTCGCTCTGAAAATCTTGCACAGCCCACCAGACCAAGCTTATGGCAGCGCTTCGTCACAGCGTTATTTTCCACTCCTGAGAAGTCAGTGACCAAAAAAGAAAGTACTACAGTCTCTGGCACAAGAACCACGCAAACAGCCAAAAGTGGTTCCAAATCATCTCATCGAGGCGGCCGCAATAATCAGCGCAACCGAAATACTGATTCACGCAATAGCAGCAAAAACAACCGCAGCAATTCGCGAAGTGAAACACGTCAAAACCGTGACGAGAAGCCCAAAAATAATCGCAACGACAATCGTACCAGCGCCGATGAACGCCACATCGCTAACGATAACGGATCCGCATCAACAGAAGAATCTGGCAACCGCAATAGTAATCGACGACGTGGCGGACGCAATCGAAATACCGAGACTGAAGCCAACGGCAATAAAATCGAATCAAGCGCATCAAACACCGAAACCGATCGAAATACCAATCAAGACGGCCCCAGAAAACGACCTGAAAATCAACGTAACCGTTCTAATCGTGGACCGAGAAGACGTGGCGGCAAGCGCAGTGAAAACCTAGATGCAGCTAATGCAGCAGCGAACGACACAGCGGAGGCGACAGTTGATAATACAACAAGCGCACAAGCTGATACGGGAAATACTAGCAGTGAGTCAAACTCTGCAAACCCGCTAATTGCTGAAAACAACCGCTCACCTGTTAATGAAACAGTGACAAATGATGCAACAGCTGAAACTTTCAGGAATGACAGCGACGAAAGTTCAGCGCCAGCAGCTTTGATTGTAGAGCCTTCAGCTTCGATTGAAGAGTCTTCAGCTTCGACTATTCAGCCAGCAGCGGAACTCATAGATACCCCTTTAGCAGAAACTGTCGAAACGGCAAATATCGTTGCTGAAAATACGGCAAGCACGGCTTTAAATGAGGCCACGGAAATTGTCATTGATGAAACAACCACGCATAAGTCAGAAGCAGAAACCTTGGCCGGTGGCACCACCCCCAGCAACGGGCAACGGGCTAGCAATGATCCACGATCAAGCAAGCGCCGTGCTGCCGCAGCTGAGATCGCGACCAGCAACATGGAAATTCACGTTAGCCAACCCTTAATCGCTGATGCCGCTTCATTGCCGGAAAAAACCGTAAGCCGAGCCTCTAACGACCCTAGGGCTAAGCGCCGCGAAAAAGCGGAAGATTCACAAGAGGAAACAATTTAGGTAATCTAAACAAGCAGATAAAGGCAAAATACCTTGCCAGATTAAATCAGCAAGGTATACTTGCCGCTGATTTTTCGGAGAGGTGGCTGAGTGGTCGAAAGCACTGGTCTTGAAAACCAGCGACGGTTTATCCCGTCCCAGGGTTCAAATCCCTGCCTCTCCGCCATTTATCCTGTTAGCTAACATGTTTATTAATGTCTCTCGATCGGTTTCTTGTCAACGGATCAAAAATGTCTACGGTTTTATCTACGTCGAAACGTCAAAGACTTCAAAACCCTCCCCTATTTTATTGTTGCAACCACCACCCCAATATGGGCATTGGAAATCTCAATCACTAATCCCAACAATCCCCATCACTTAAAGCATAAACCCAAACGGAAAACTAATGGCTGACTTACCCTTACGATTTGATCCTTTAACCATCGATAAGCCCCACCTAATCACACTTAGCTTTTCGCATTATTGTGAGCTAGCGCGCTGGTCAATGGATATTAGCGGTATTGACTATACTGAAATTGCCTATGCGATTGGTTGTCATGGCGGGCCTATCAGTCAGCTCAGACAAAACGAGTCCCAGCTATCGACCAGCTCTTACCCCGGTGAAGAAACCGCCCAAGGTACTGAACGTCGTAAAACCGCCGTACCTTTAGTGTGCATGCCCGATGGCAGTACACTGAATGATTCATGGCAAATACTGAACCATTATTGCGCTGCATTGAGTGATGACTGGTGCGAAAAATTTGATCGGGTATTAGGACCAGCAGTAAGGCGCGTGCTTTATCACGAGTTGTTATCGGGCCATAATCCCGATCTCGTCGACCGATTATTTGATGGCGCAACCGAGGCTGAAATGGCCATCATGGGGAATAGCAAAGTCCAGTTAGGCCACGTCATTAAATCCTTAATGGCCATCACCGATGAGTCAAGCCAACGCGACCGTGCGACTATTGAAGCATTTTTTGCCGAATGTGATGCACTGTTTGACGCTCACTCCGATCAAGACGCCCTCGCCTTAATGCCGACCGCCTGGTGGATCGCTATTAGCAGCTTAAGTGGTTTGGCATTAGCGACACCCGAATACGGCGGCAAGGCGTGGACAGCCCCCTTACTCGAGGAACACTCTGCACAGCACCAATCATGGGTGGGTAAAATGAGAGACACACGCACTGGCCAGCTCATTGTCGATTATTATCGAAATCATCGATAAGGGGTTAAAATCAAAGGAAAAGGTGCATTGCGATAGACTGAAGAGCCTTTTATTTGCTTATTTTTTGATCTAATCGCCTGTTTAGGCTATGATTAAACGATAGGCTATTTGCTAGAGGCTTTCTCATGCTTTTCAACGCTCGTTCATTATTTGCATCTTGCTTTGCGATGATAGTGCCTGCCTTTGCACCAGTCTTGCTTGGCATGACATTGATGCTTAATGCGTTTCAAGCGATAGCTCAACCGATTGTTGAAATCGAGACCAATCTCGGAACGATCGAAATTACGCTTCATCCTGAGGTCGCCCCCGGCCATGTTGAAAACTTTTTAAACTACGTTAACGACGGCGACTACAGCAACAGTTTTTTTCATCGCAGCGTGCCCGGCTTTATTATCCAGGCCGGAGGCTTTGCCTATTCTAATCAACAGTTCTCATACGTACCTGAGGATCCAGCAGTACCCAATGAATTTAATTTATCCAATGTCCGTGGCACCGTGGCGATGGCAAAATTAGGCAGCGACCCTGACAGCGCGACCAATCAGTGGTTCATCAATCTAGCTGATAACGCCGCCAATCTTGACAATCAAAACGGTGGCTTTACGGTCTTTGGTACGGTGACGAGCGGCATGGCTATTGCTGATGCCATCGCTAATTTAGATATCATCAATGCAGGCAGCCCGTTTAATAGCCTGCCAATCAGGAACTTTTCTTCACTGTCAAACCCAGTCGTGTGGGATGATCATTTAGTGTTAATTAATCAGGCGACAGAAGTGGTCAACGTGCCGACGCTGCCAAGCCTGTTTAGCGTCTTATTAGCCACCTTAGTCACTTGCCTCGCGACGCGAAAAAAACCTG
>CALCNB010000293.1 GCA_937897785.1 uncultured Cellvibrionales bacterium
CAACAAACTCTTAACCTGCAAAGAACCGTAAGATTTACTGACCGAATCACCTTAGCAATTTATCTGTTTACTATCGCACTGACTGTGAGCTTAGGCTATCTTTTGATTCGATATACCAACCGTTCCCTCAACGAGTTAAACAAAGGCACGGTGAGAATTGGGGGCGGCGACTTAAAATACCACATCCCCGTTAATAGCGATGATGAGATTGGCGACTTAACGATTGCATTTAACCAAATGTCAGATAAGTTAAGCAATGCTATGGCCCAAGTGCAGCAATCAAAAGAAAAAGCCGATCAAGCAAACCGCTCAAAAACTAACTTCTTAGCTAATATGAGTCACGAACTTCGCACTCCCCTTAATGCGATTATTGGCTATAGCGAAATGATCATCGAAGACTATCGCGAAGAAAAAACACTCGATGAAGAACAGGCCGTCGAAGACCTACAGCGGATACTCAGTTCTGGCAGGCACTTACTACAACTGATTAATGATGTACTAGATCTAGCTAAAATAGAATCTGGAAACATGACTGTTTTTAATGAAACATTTGATAGCGTTACCATTATCGAAGAACTGTTAACGACTATGGCGCCTATTGCGAAAAAATCAGGTAATTTAATTGTGCTTGAAAAGTCTAACGACATTCCAAAGCTATACAATGACGCAGTTAAATTTAGACAATTATTATTAAACTTACTTAGCAATGCCTGCAAATTTACCCAAAACGGCAAAATCACAATTCTAGCTAGCTACAACGAAAAAAATAATCATGCTGTATTTCACGTCAGCGATACCGGTATAGGAATGACAGCTTCCCAAATTGATCGTGTTTTTAAGGCCTTTGTTCAAGCCGACTCTAGCACCTCAAAAAAATACGGCGGCACTGGTTTAGGACTGGCAATATGCAAGCAATTTGTTGAATTGATGCAAGGGTCAATGGACGTCACAAGCGCTGAAGGAAAAGGCACAACTTTCACTGTATTACTGCCTGCAAAGGCAGTAATACAAGCGCCAAAAGATGCCATCCCATCTGAAAACCAACAAGAGCTCAGCCTTGATATCATAGACCAAACATTAGATCAGAGCAGCCAAGAAGACGCGGGAGATAGTCTGGAGAGAATCCTCGTCATTGACGACGATCCCGCGGCGCGTGCATCCCTATTTCGCCAGCTTGAAAAAGAAGGCTACCAAGCACTTGAAGCCAACAATGCTATAGACGGCATCAGAATTGCCAACGAGCAACAGCCAGATTTAATCTCACTCGATCTTATGATGCCGACTATTGATAGCTGGACCACATTGTCAGCATTAAAAGAATCTGAGCAAACACGCCATATCCCAGTAATTTTGCAATCAACGCCAAAGGAAAAGACATCGGAACTAGACTTAGATGCAACTGAACTTTTACCCAAACCGGTTGATCGCCAACGCATGGCCACAGTGCTTCGCCACCTAAATCCTCAGGACCGTCGCGGCGTCGCATTACTCATTGCCCCAGAAAGCGAAGCGCGAGATTCATTGCTTGAGGAGTTAACCGATGAAGCCTGGCAATGCATAACAGCAGCATCAGACGGTCAATCATATGCGTACTTGCATGAAAAAAGTATTGATATTGTTTTCATCGGTTTAGATATAGCCCGTGCAGCCGTTGCCGACATTCTGGGAATGTTATCTGAACACCAGAAAAATAGTGCTCAAGCAATTCCTATTTATATTGTCAGTGGCGTGCCATTATCGGAAGACCACTCGAGACGATTAGATTTACCGGCTGATCAGATAATCTTTTAAATATTTATATAAATTAATA
>CALCNB010000294.1 GCA_937897785.1 uncultured Cellvibrionales bacterium
GGCCAATATTCAACATTGGCGAAAGAACGCTGTGATAGAGCCAGTTCTGTTGTGGTACTAAAGCATCTTCATAATCACCGAAGCGGGAAAAACGTTGCTCAAAAAACTGTTCTAACCATTTCTCGGCCGCAGAAAAAGTAATTGGATAGTAAAAATCATTGGCTTGGCCCAAGGCTTTTGGAAACCGCCGATCGATGTAAGCTTGCGCTTCATCGACAAATGCATTGCCAACAGGAAAATCTAACTGAGGAATATCAGCACGCTGCGCTTTAGGAATTTTCTTTCGATTATCCGCATCAAAACTCCACTTACCGCCTAAAGGCTTACCATTATCCATAAGAATATTAAGTTTTTTACGTTGCTGCTGATAAAAATCAGCCATAAACCACCGCTTGCGGGCCGCTCGATAATCTGTGTTCTCAGCATGACTGTTAATAAACCCTTGTGACTCAAGCCATTGAATCTCAATGTGGTGAGCAGTGGCTGCCGATTGAATAAACCCTTTTAGCTTAGTATTCACCGGATCCATAACCTTTAACTCAGCAGTCCCTAGATCGGCCATTACGTCGAACAAGACTCTCGACTCAGCATCGTAATAAACGACTGCATGCCCAAGCTCCTGAAGATAATGCTGATAAGCCTTCATTGCGGCACGTTGCAGCACTAATTGTTGCTTATGGTGCCAAGCGCCAGCGCGAGCAATATCGAAATGTAAAGGGGCTTCGACCAATACAATTTTAGTGGGTGTATTGATTAGACCCACATGGTGTTTAAATAGCTGATGGGGCAAGACCAATAATACTGAGGAGTTGGACATAAAAAAAATTATAGTGAAGGAATAGAAGAATAATTACTGCAGGCTCAGTGGCACCCTAATAGCATTACTGGATTCTCGATCGGGCTGACCCACCATCTCATCAAAAGCACTTTGATGGACGAGAGCCATGTTAGCAATCTGACAATCTTGAAGATCTTTTTTAATAAGCTCAACGGAGCTTTTAACATAGGGCTTATCGTTTTTATCAACCACGCGATACTGTTGACTTTGAATAACCACACGTACGGTATAAAGCGCGCAGTCAATAGATAGAATTTCTAAGTCTTGAATGAGGTCGATATCGGCCAGTCGATTGATTGAAATTTTCAACATGCGCTTAACTCCAAGCAGTGATTACAAAACAGATTCAATCGCCTGCATCAACTCTTTACTTTCTGGCGAAACCCTACTGCCAAAATGCTTGACGACGTTGCCCTGCTTATCAACTAAATATTTGTTGAAGTTCCAGCTCGGTGATTTCGCCTGTTGATTCAAGCCTTGAAAGACAGGATTAGCCTGCTTACCCTTGACGCTGCTAGGCGCTAACATAGTAAATGTCACGCCATAGTTAACGTAGCAAATATCCGCCGCTTTAGATTCGTCTTTGTCTTCTTGATTAAAATCGTCACTGGCAAAACCTAACACTACTAAACCACTGCTGGAATATTTTTGATGCAACTTCTCCAAGCCTTTGAACTGGCGGGTAAATCCACAATGACTCGCAGTATTAATCACTAATACCGGCTTTTGATCAACTAATTGACAGATATCAATTTGATTTTGGGAATGCAGTTGACGCATTTTATGATCAAACATGTCAGCGCAGACGGCATGACTTGAAGCACTAAAAATAGCACAAAAGGAAACGATAACAGCGCACAAAAAATGACGATTAAAACGATAGACGTCAGAATAAACCATGACTCAGCCCTCAGAGGATACTTTTAATTGATGATCAAGCATAACCTTTTTTACGCCAAACCGATATAATTGGATTCAAGCCCAGTATTAAAGACTGTTTAATACTGATCTACCTGTAACACAAGTTCGTAACAAAAAGATATCGATGACAAAAACCTGTAACAACCCAATCACAGCAACCTGCGCTAAAATTAAAACACTGAGCATGAATTCATCAACTGGACAGACAAACCATGCGCTAGTAATCGGCGCCAGCAGTGGTATTGCTAATGCAATAATAGCCCAATTATTGCAAGATGAAACACTAGCACGAGTCACCGCGATTAGCCGTTCATCTTGCCCAGAGAAATGGATAGATGATCCGCGCTTATGTTGGCGGCTTAGCCATTATGATGAACCCTCGATTACAGTCATTAGTCAGCAATTACTCGAGCAAAATAAAATAACCTCCTTGCATATCGATCGAGTATTTATTTGTAACGGTATTCTCCATAGCGAGGATTTTAACCCAGAAAAACGTGTAGAAGAATTAGATGCAAAAATTATGCAACGAGTTTTTCTCGCTAATACAATAATCCCAGCGTTGTGGTTAAAAACGTTAAGGCCCTTACTAACCGGTAAAAAAAGCTGTCATATGGTTTTTCTAAGCGCTAGGGTTGGCAGCATCAATGATAACCGAATGGGTGGCTGGTACAGCTACCGCGCATCTAAGGCCGCTTTAAATATGCTACTGAAAACTGCCGCTATCGAATACGCAAGACGCGCTAAAAATGTGAAGTTAATTGCTTTTCATCCAGGCACTACTGACACAGCGTTATCGAAACCTTTTCAAAAAAATGTTGCCGAGGGTAAATTGTTTAAGCCTGATTTTGTTGCCCGTCAGCTGTTAT
>CALCNB010000295.1 GCA_937897785.1 uncultured Cellvibrionales bacterium
CACCTTGACATGGTGGGGGTCGGTGGTTCGAATCCACTCGGTCGTACCAAATTTAAAAGTCCGCTACATGCGGGCTTTTTTTATGGTTGCGATTTGTCGAAGAGTCTGACTGGGTTCGATAACACGCCAGAGTATTTTGGGGGAACGACTTGCCGGTCGCGTGAAGCGGTTATGACTAATCAAACAAGATTTTTGCAACAGCGGCTATGGTATATTACGGTTTTTGATTAAAGACAATGTTTAGGTAATGCCGCTATGGATCCTGTGACTCAAGGGGTGTTGGGCACCAGTCTGCCTCAGGCAGTTGCGCGAAATAAAAAACAGCTCGGCATTGCTGGGCTGTTGGGTGTATTGGGGGGTATGGCACCGGATCTTGATGTCTTGATTCGGTCAAATACCGATCCATTGCTATTCCTCGAATACCATCGCCAGTTTACCCACTCGCTATTTTTTGTTCCCTTTGGCGGTGTGATGGTTGGGGTATTATTGTATTACTTGCTGGGTAAGCGACTTGGACTCACGTGGTTGGCAACTTGTGTCTATACCACGTTGGGCTATGCGACCCATGCATTGCTTGATGCCTGTACCAGCTATGGAACTCTGCTGCTGTGGCCATTCAGTAGCGAACGCTTTGCCTGGAATACGATATCTATTATTGATCCCTTATACACCTTGCCACTGCTGGTAGGGGTATTAATGGCAGGCATAAAAAAACAAGCTCGCTTTGCTCGGGCGGCTTTGGTTTGGGCGCTGGTTTATCCGCTGGTCGGTTCCATGCAGCGTGACCGGGCGATAACGGCAGGCTGGGAGTTGGCTATGTCGCGTGGTCATCAACCGGTCAGACTCGAAGCCAAGCCCAGCTTTGGTAATATCGTGCTTTGGAAAACAGTCTATGAAACTGACCACTATTACTATGTTGATGCTGTGCACGTTGCTGGTGAGGTTAAGCATTACATTGGCGACAGGGCAAAAAAGTTGGATATCGCGCGGGATTTCAGCTGGCTAGATGTAGACTCACAGCAGGCCCGCGATATCGAACGCTTTGGTTGGTTTTCCAATGGCTATATTGCCTTAGATCCAAGCAATGCGCAGCGTATTATCGACGTTCGCTATTCGCTGGTACCGAATGAAATTGCCTCGCTGTGGGGAATACAGCTATCGTCAGCGGCAGATGCGGATTCGCATGTGTTGTATACCACCGCGCGCCAGCTGAGCGATCGGCAGCGTGAGGCATTTGTTCGTCAACTGTTGGGTCGCTAAGCGTGGTTAGGTGACACACACGCTTTATTCAAAATGCACTAACAGTAAGTTTTGTTACGTGTTGTTACCTAATTGCAGTTCCTTTTTTTTTGAACTTCTACTTATAATGGTTTTACTCAGCTGTTTGTTGATCAACAAAAGGGGTTTTTATGCTCAAATTATCGTCTTTGGTCGCTTTTATCACCGTGCTTCTGTTGGGCTGTGTGTCACCGCCTGAGCCATCTGTCGAATCCTTGCGCGATGTGGCCGATTTCCCCATTGGCTCATCAATAAGGCCCAATGATCTTTACCAAGACCCGCAAGCGCTTCGTTTGCAACAGCATCATTTTGATAGCTTAACCACAGGCCTTGATATGAAAATGAACAAGGTGATGCCTGAAGAGGGGCGCTATAACTGGGGACCCATTGACAAGATATTGGCTTACACGCAAGAACATGATCAGCGGTTATTCGGTCATAATTTAATTTGGCACTCATCGACACCGCAGTGGTTAGTGGATAAGGCGCGACAAAATCCTGAATGGCTCGATGGTTTTATGCGAGAGTATATACATACCTATGTCGGTCGATACAAAGGCGTGGTCGATGGTTGGGATGTGGTGAATGAAGGCTTAGTGACGAAGGGAGCGGGTTTTAGAGAAGATACTATTTGGCATCAAACATTAGGCATTGATTACATTGAAAAAGCGTTCCGCTATGCCCATGAGGCCGACCCTGACGCGATATTGTTTTACAACGATTTTAATATTGAGCGTGATCTTGAAAAATTCAATACCATGATGACCATGGTCGATGATTTTATGACTCGTGGTGTGCCTATTTCAGGGATTGGTTTTCAAATGCATATCCGTATCGATATACCTAACGAGGTGATTGCCGAGACCTTAAGACGTGCCGCGGCGACCGGTTTGCAAATTCATTTATCCGAAGTGGATATTATTTTTAATACTCATGATGACAGCCGTGGCGGCGGCATTCAGCGTCATGAAGCAGTCACCGATGAGATGTTGCAGGCGCAGCGGGTTAAGTATCGACAGTTGGTTGAGATGTACCGAAACATTGTGCCAAAAGACCAGCAGTATGGCATTACCTTTTGGGGCTTTAATGATCGCGATACGTGGATAAGACGGTTTTTTAAAATGCAGGATTGGCCCTGCATTTACGATGACGATTTAAAACCCAAACCCGCCTTCTATGGGTTTTTAGAAGGCCTGCGATAATGTCGATCAAGCGATATTGTTAATTTGCTAATCACTTTTTATTGGCCTATTTATTGGTTTATATACCAAATTGGTGAGGTCCAAGCTCGTTCTTGAATCGTTTTGGGAATCGTCGGGTTACTGCAAGCCAAGGGTTGTTGGTCCGCCGGTAAAGACAGGCAATCATAGGTACTCCAGCGACAGCTTGGATTTTCGACCACTCGTCCGTAATAAACCGCGTTTAATTCTGGATCAAATTGCGGATCTTGCCAGACGGCACACAGTTGGTCATAGCCTGAGGGCAATGGTTCGCAGGTGCGGGTATTCACCGAGCCAACAGTTTCAGCATCTCCCGCAACATCATAAACATGTTCATTGAGTCGACCTTGATCATCGACCCAGCCTTTAATGATTTGCAGCTTTTGTAAATTAGAGGCGTCATTGATGGGGTCTTTTTGCGCGCTAATTAATAATCGTGGCTGGTTATTATTGGTGTTATTTTTAGCCAATAACTTGCCGCCCATAGGCACGCCGTTGGCGTAGGCCGTGCGAATCATGTCAGCAGAGTCGCAGATAGACGAATGATAATCCCAGCCTGCAAATAAGCGAGGTTTAATGCGCGGGCCGCTCGTACCAAAGGTTTCCTTACGTCGCATGGCACGAAATAGAGAAGGCCGCGAATTTTCTTCAGCCCAAATCCCGGCTAAGCCACCAGGGTTGTAGCGCGTGCTATCGCCCTTGGCGACACCGGGTACAATTTTGGGGCCGCCGAGTCGGTTTGAGGCTTTTCGATCCATGCCCGTCGAGCCTACAAAGGCATTTTCACGCACCGCGCCTGAGGCGCCGGTATGATTATCAGTGGCCGCAATGATGCCAAATTCAAAGGGGTTTACCCCAAGGCTTTGAGCCTCTTTTAGGCCTTGTGTTAATGCGGTTCTGACATAGCTATTACGTGAGATACAGCCTTGCAGTGACATACCGCCTCGACCCATCTCATCGCCGCAATCGACGGTTGGCTCTTGGGGCTCGCGCAGTTTTTCAAAATCACATAACTCATCGTAGCCACCGACCACATTACTCAAGCCATTGCGGCATTCAGAATCGCCTTTAACCTGCATAATCTCTACCAGCGGTTCGACTTGTTGGCGCAACCGTGACAAGCGTTGGCGTTCGCTGTCGTCAATACCTTCGACGGCCGAGTAAGGGTAAAACATTCTGCCGCTGCTCCAATTACTGTTATGGGGGATCGAAATCGCATCGCAGTCGGTTCCAGAATCAATGCAGTAATCTTTTAGCCACTGCCAAAGCTTTTCGGGTTGCGTTTGGTCTTTAGAGCTCAGTGGTACTGGCGGTACGGTGTCATTGGCGAAAATGATATTACGGTGCAGGTTGGCTTGTTCGGCAGCCAAGCTGTATTCATAGGCGACAAAGCTGGTAAAGCGGCAATCTGATGAGCGGTCATAGGCCTGTTCAGCGGCTCGTTGCTCTTCATCCCATTGATCAATGGCTGCTGTGATACAGCGATGACCGTCTTGGCCGCAAATTTTTTCAGAGCGATTATTGCTAAAAATGACTAAGGCCATCATGCGCATCAAAGGTTGCATCACTTCTGATACGGGCAACTTAATATCACCGCGATAGACTTTACAGATTGCTTGGTCGTAAGCGGGATTATTGTCGGTTAAACAGAGATGGGTCTCACCAAAGTTTTCGGCATGGTCTGTGATAGCGGCGAAGTCGAGTGGGCGACGTAATTGCACGACGGGGATATGGTTGGTGTCGCTGTTATCTGACTTTAATCGAATCGATAAGGGTTCACCTTGGGCAAATCGATAAGCGTCTGTTGGTGAGGCGACATTACCAAAAGAACTTGAATCGTGCGAAATGGCCGTATGAATATGCAATTCACCAAAATAAGCGTTTCGCTGTTCATTATTGTCATCGCAGTCTTCACGACCATTAGCGGTGAAATTAGGTTTTACGGGTTGCTGAGTAAAATAGCGTGCATCGAAATCGGCGGTAGACTCAACTGTGGCGAGTTGTGACTGAAGCCAAAAATATAATCCCATTAGGGTAATGACAACAGCAGCAAGCAGGTAAGCGGTGATTGTTAAGCCAGTTTTTAGCATGCTAATCATCCTTTGTTCAGTCAGACATTATGAGCCTTATTACGTATAGCAATGCTTGGTTATGCTCGGCATCCTAACTATCATCACAAATAATGGTATTTTTTTCTAGTAAGGTGAAACGATTGCAATTATAGCCATTGCCTAAGTAATAAAGATCTATGCGCGGATTAACGGTGCGCTTAAATAGCTTGCCGATTTACCTTGCTTAAGTCTCCGTTGATATGCGGCAATGACAACAGCTTCTTATCCATCACACGAAACCATAATGGCGGGCAGTAAGCGAGCATATACATGCCGTGATAACCGATGGGCATTTGGGGGATATGTTCAAAATTACGTAAACTTTGGTAGCGTCTGGTTGGATTGGCATGGTGATCAGAGTGACGTTGAATATTGAAAAATTGTACGTTGCTAATAATAAAATTGGCGTTCCAAGAGTGATGGGGTTGGCACTTTTCATAGCGACCATTGGGCAGCTTTTCCCGTAGTAAGCCATAATGTTCGATGTAGTTAGCCGAGGTTAAAATAAACCAGGCCCAGATGTTATGAATAATCAAGAAAGGCAGCATAATCCAGCCGAAGACATAAATAAGGCTGCCCTGTAAAAAAGCGCTTAGCGCATACGATTGCAGTAAATCATTTTCAACGGACCAAAAAGATTGCCCCTTGTTAGCGAGTCGTTGCTTTTCTAATTCAAAGCCGCGGATAAAAGCGCCTGGTATTTCACGGCAGGCGAAAGCGTAGATTGATTCGCCCATACGAGCACTGGCGGGGTCTTCGGGCGTGGCCACCCAGATATGATGACCGCGATTATGTTCGATACCAAAATGACCGTATGCTGGCACGGCTAATAGTATTTTAGCCAGCCATTTTTCAAGCGCGGTATTTTTGTGTCCCAATTCATGGGCTGTGCTAATACCGATACCACTGTATGCGCCCGCAGTGAGCGCTAGAGCAAACATAATAATGGCTGACAGTGTTTCTGTGCCGACGACCCACGCAATGGCAATGAGCACAAAAAAATGCAAAGGCACTGTGGCGATGGTCAGCCATCGATAGTAGTTATCGCTTTCAAGTTGCGGGACTATTGCTTCAGGTGGGTTGTTTTCGTCTTCGCCGACGATGAGATCAACGATTGGAATGACGCCATAGAATACCAGTAAGGGCATTGCAAGCAGCCATGCTTGATGAGTTTGAAAATAAAGGACGATAGCGCCGAGAGGAATGACTGGGAGCATAATAGCCATCAGCCATAAGTAACGTTTGTGATCGATGTATTCGATCAGCCCTTTTTCAAGATGATTTAGTGTGTATTTGACCATGCCTCAATAGCCCCTCTCTGATTTGCATTCAGTTTAGGGCGTAAGTGGCGATCTTAATGAGTCATATACCGTCTTAATATGGGTTAATTACAGTCTATAAGGGTGTCTAATACAATCAATTACAGTATACTAGCGGCCATAGAGCAGGGTTTTAAGTGAATAAACGAGGATTACTATGCACCAATTTGTGCTGCCTATCTTGATCGATTTACTCTCTGAAACGGGCTTTGACGAGGATCAATTAATGACCGGTTCGGGCTTCGAGGCGCTTGGCGCCGCGATGAATGCATCACTCTCGCCTTTTCAGGTCGATAATCTTTGTGGTAACGCCGTTAAATTAAGTCACGATCCTGCCTTGGGTTTAAAGGCTGGTGGTAAGTTAGATATGATGTCTTTGGGGATTTTGGGCTACGCATTGATGAGTTGCGTCTCGGTGGGTGACAGTCTACGGGTGTTAATGCGTTACATTAAAATGCTACTGCCCAGCGCTCAAGTGAATTTATTGCCAAGCAAAGAAAAGTTTGAGTTGGTCGGTAAAGCGCCTGAGTTGCCGTTATTGCTCGAGCGGTTTTATATCGACGCATTGTTTTCAGGTATTGCACATAATTTATATGCCCTAACGGATAAGACGTCTTTTAATATTCAGCTTGAGTTGCCTTACGAAAAGCCTCATCAACTGGCTATATACCACCATATTTTTGGCGAGCAGATTCGTTTTGGTGCTTCCCGTTATGCCCTGACTTTTGATAAGCCGACCTTAGCAATGAGCTTGTCCAGTGCGAATCCTGCGGCACAGGAAATTTTTCGTCGCGAGTGTGATCGTTTAATGAGTAGCGAGACACATCTGGGCATTGTCAGTGAGCGTGTCAAACAAACCTTATTATCGGCTCGATTAGATTTTCCTAATTGCAAAGCAATGGCGGCATATCTACACATGAGTGAAAGTACTTTGCAAAGACGTTTAGCCAAAGAGGGCACGCGGTATCAGCGGCTATTGGATCAAGTGCGCTATACCTTGGCTCGTGAATACCTGCAACAGACAGCCTTGCCAGTTGCGGAAATTGGCCTGTTGCTAGGCTACAGTGACGCGGCTAATTTTAGACGTTCATTCAAGCGCTGGTCGGGCATCACACCTGCACAGTTAAGGGTATAGGCGAACGTCTGCCAAAAAATGCCTGATGAGACTGTGATGACCGCTGTTATAGGATTAGCGAAATTGTTTTAGGTAAGCAATTAAATCAGCCCGCTGCTGTGGGTCTGTAACGCCCAAACTCATCATCGTGGTTTCTGGAAACATGGCCTCGACATTCGCTAACCAGGCAAATAGTAACTCTTCTGTCCATACAAACTGCGCGGCTTTAAACGTTTCAGAATAATCATCAAAACCAACTTGCTTGCCCGCTACCTTGCCAAAGATGGCATGCAGATTGGGGCCGTTATGATGACCAATAATTTTTTCAGGGTAATGACAGGTGCGGCATTGGGCAAAGACTAAGCGACCTTTTTCGGCATCACCGATGAACTCGCTTAAAGATTCAGCATGCGTATTGAATGCTAAGCTGAAAGCTAACGTTACTGAAAGCACAGCAGTTTTTGTGGTGAAAAACATCCAATATACAATTGTCTTCATCGGTATTATCCTCGTCTTAGCTCTTGTTAGCTGCCGCATGTTGGCCGGCTTGACGACCGAAGAAAGTGCAGTCTCCCACTGAAATCCCGCTCGCTATATAAGGCGAAGTGGGTAGGCCTGAGGTGTTTCTGCCGGCGGCATATAAACCATTAATGACTTCGCCCCAGACATTGATCACCTGTGAGTCGACATTGGTGTGTAAGCCGCCAAAGGTATGCGAGCTGTACATGCTTTTGTCGACCGATAAGTCATAGACTTTGAACGGTGGCTTATCAATCGGTGAAAGGTACTTTTTAGATTTATGGAACATTGGGTCTTCGCCATTTTTGGCATGTTCGTTGTAATAGTTAACGCTCATTTGTAGACTGCCAATCGGGAAGCCAGCTTTCTGCTCGAGCTCTTTGATGGTGTTTGCTTCGGCCACTAACGGCTGGTTGTCGGCACCTTGGGGGCGATCGCTGTCTTTATCGCAAATAAAATAAGCAATGCCGTCTTGTTTATAGGTGACAATATTGCCCATCACGGCATGATAACCCTCTTCAGAGGTTAAGCGTTGGCCCATTTGATTGACGGCAATGCCTGCGATGGTATTTTCTGGTGGATAAATAGGCCCAATGGCAAAGCCTTGATCCATTCTTAAGGCGGCTGCGCCTGCACCCATACCCATTTGAATGCCGATCCCTAAATCACCGGCATTGGCCCATGGCACTGAACAGTCATAAAGTTCAGGCGCGTAGAGTTTGACCATTTCACGATTATGAATAAATCCGCCGCAAGCTAACACGATGCCGCGTTTGGCTTTGATGGCAACGCGTTCACCCTTGATGTCAACGAGCATGCCCGTAACTCGGCCATCCGATTCAACCACTAAGCGTTCACCAGAGACGCGCTTCTGGGTTTTTACACCGAGTTTTTTGGCCGAGGCTAATAATGAGCGCATCAAACGCTTGCCGCCTTGGTGGCCTTTTTCCCAGGGTACGTGGCCGCGGGGCGCGGGTTTACATTCGTCACGCCATGGCCATGCTTCTTCACTGCCCGAGTAATACAGTGAGGCCTCGTCGAAGCCAAGCCCTTTGCCATCACTAAAGCGTTTATTGTAAGGCACGCCGTTATCGACCAACCAGTCAAAGTGAGCAACGCTTTGTTCACAGTAGCGTTGAATTTTATCGAGGTGGGGATGCTTGCGACCCGAGTGGGCGATGTAGTGGTACATCGATTCTACGCTGTCAGAAAACCCCAAGGCTTTTTGTAATGCGGTACCGCCTCCCGCATAAATAACACCGCCAGACAAAGCGGATGAACCGCCCAGTTTGTTGAGTTTTTCAACGACTAATACGTCGGCGCCGCCTCGACGTGCATCAATGGCGGCAGAAATTCCCGCCGCGCCTGAACCGGCGACTAACACGTCGGTCACGATGTCCCATTTTTTTATCCCTTGGCTGTCGGCAGCAACCCGAGTACCCGCTGAGCTGTGTTGGCTTAACGCAACGCCAGCCGCACTGGTGGCAAGCGAGGCCAGTAAGGTACGTCGATCGATGGTTTTCTCTGACATAATAGCTATCCGTTTTATTATAATTTAGATGATTGCTGTATGTGGCAAGCAATAATAGATTTTACTTGGCTGACAGCCATATATCCTTAACATGTGGATAGGATGAGCGGCTCACTGCCTTCAACGGTGAGCGTACTGAATGCGAACAGAGTATAGGGTGATTCTAGGGTAAAAAAAAAGCCTGCATTAAGCAGGCTTTTTTATCCGACTGATGGATTATTCGGTCAAACGATCTTTAATGGCCATAATAATCACCGCTAAAGCGCCGGCATTCAAGATCGAGCTGGCATTAGCCATAATATCGCTAACATACTCACCAACAAGAGGAATCGGGCCTGCAGCACTTGATACAGCCGCTAATGCCAGAGCGAGTACTAAAAAGTCAGTTCGACGATCGGCATCAACAGCCATTCCGCCTAAAATTAAACCAATAATGGCCATGATGAGTGCAGCTTCAGGAATAGCAACGAAGGCACCAATCACAGCGACTGCTAACGCAACGATACGAACAATTTGTACTGGATTCATAATTAGCTCCATCAAGTTTTTTTATAAGTGATAAATTAATCGGTTACAAACAAACTACTTGCCCTTTAAAAAATACCACAGCAATGAAAATCTGCTTTGATTTTTTTGTATAAAATTAAAGGTTTATGACTAAAATGCACCAAAATAGGTAAATTTTTAACCAATCTTGAGTTTTTTTAGTGCATCAATCACGCTTAAGGGTTGAATATGCACTGTTACGAACTGGCAACAGTTTGGGGTTTCCAGGATTTTTGTGGGATCATAGCCTTGTTGCAAACGGCCAAGTATGTTCACTTGGATGGAAATAATTATGATTAAGAGCAGCAGTTATGACAGAAGAAGTGAAACCTTTTACGGCTAAGCAAGAAAAGTTTGGTCGTTTTTTCATCAAAAATATCGGCAGTTGGCAGGTTCGTGTTTATGAATGGACCAATGGTCGGTTGTGGAATACCTTTCTAGGCTCTCAAGTGGCCATTTTTTCTATTAAGGGAAGAAAGACCGGCAAGGTTCGAAAGATCCCTTTGTTATATCTTCAAGACGGTGAAAACGTGGTGGTGGTGGCCAGTCAAGGCGGAATGTCGACCTATCCGATTTGGTATAAGAATATGGTCGCCAATCCCGAGGTTGAATGTCAGATTGGTGCGGATAAGCAGTCCTATTCTGTACGACGCGCCACGACTGAGGAAGAAGTCCGATTATGGCCGCCGTTAGATGCGATGTACGCGGGTTATGCCGAGTACCGAGCACGTATCGATGGTCGCAGAGAGGTGCCGGTTATGATTCTAGAGCCAATAAAATAAAACCACACATTGAGTGAATGCTATTATATGAGCTAGGAGAGTGTGCCGCCATCCACGCGAATATCTTCGCCAGTGATGTGCTCACCATCGCTCGAAGCAAGCATGGCGATGACACTAGCAACCACTTCTGGTCCCCTTCGACCTGTGGGCGACATACAGCGATCCATGAGTTTCATATCGACATTGTTTGGGAAGCTGGGGCTTGCCATGCCAGTGATGATATCACCTGGGCAGACGCAGTTAGCTCTCACGCCTTGTTTACAGTATTCAATTGACATTGACTTAGTCATTGCTAGCACAGCGCCCTTAGAGGCTGAATAGATCCCAGCCCAAGGGACGCCAGCTAACGTCGAAGTTGAGGCGGCATTAACGATATTTCCCTTGCTTTTGATCAGTTCAGGTAAGGCATGTTTACAGACTAAAAAAGTCCCGCCTACATTGACTTGCATAATTTTTTGGAAGTCTTCTATTTTTGTTTCATGCAGATGATCAAAGCGTAAAATACCTGCCATATTACTGACATGATTAATTTTTCCATAGGTACTCATGCATGTTGCAATGGTATTGATGACGGCTTGTTCGTCGGATACATCGCAGGTATGGCTGAAGGCCTTGCCGTTAGCGGCTTCTATAGTGGCAACAGTGTGCTTTAAGCCCTCTGCATCAAGGTCAACACAAAATACAGCAGCGCCCTCGCTGGCAAGTCGAATAGCAGTGGCTTGACCAATACCCCCAGCGGCCCCGGTGATAAGTGCGACTTGATCTTCAAAGCGTTGCATAATAGTATCTCTCGTTAAATAAAATTATGTTTAAATCATTTCATGGTCGCGGAAAGCACGGGATTATTCAAGCCTAAAAACGTTTCGTTAATAAAGCGTATAGATTCAGGTTTATTTCGTTCAGACTATTGTAGATTATATAAATACAAGCGGTTGCGTTAACTCGCTATACTGTCAACGTCGATTAAGTACGGAATTTATTGATAATATCAAGATAAGGTTGGCTATAGCGATGCGTTGAGATAAGTTCACAGAAGCTTTGATTGCGTGAATTGCAGGCATCAAGATTACCGTTTTCGGCGACAAA
>CALCNB010000296.1 GCA_937897785.1 uncultured Cellvibrionales bacterium
TGGATGGGCTTTTTCAACCTCGTCCAACAGCAGTACCGAATAAGGCTTTCGACGAACTGCTTCGGTCAAATAACCACCCTGCTCGTAGCCCACATAACCTGGCGGCGCACCGATCAATCGCGCAACTGAATGCTTTTCCATAAACTCTGACATGTCTAAGCGAACCAAAGCCGACTCACTGTCAAATAAAAATCGCGCTAAAGACTTGCATAATTCAGTCTTGCCAACGCCAGTTGGGCCAAGAAACAAAAATGAACCATTAGGCCGGTTAGGTTCCGATAAACCAGCTCGCGATCGACGCACAGCATTTGCGATGGCCGTCACTGCCTCGCCTTGACCGACCACATCGCGATGCAATTCAGATTCAATTCTCAGTAACTTTTCACGTTCACCCTCAAGCATTTTACTCAAGGGTATGGCAGTCCACCGTGACACCACTTCCGCGATTTCTTCTTCAGTAACACGGTTTCTTAATAACGTCATAGTAGGCTGTTCACGCTCATCAAAACCAGCCAACTGTTTCTCTAATTCAGGTATCTTGCCATACTGCAATTCTGACATGCGACTTAAATCGCTGTTCCGACTGGCAATTTCAAGTGCCATTCTGGCCTGCTCTAAAGCAACCTTAATCTGCTGATCACCCTGAACAGAAGCTTTTTCTGTCAACCAAACCTCTTCGAGATCAGCATATTCCTTTGCCACTTGAGAAATATCATCACTCAATAAGTTTAACTGTTGCAGAGCAGCGGGATCGTTATCTTTCTTGACCGCCTCGCGTTGTATTTTTAATTGAATTAAGCGTCGCTCTAATTTGTCCATCACCTCCGGTTTAGAATCAATTTCCATCCGCATGCGACTGGCCGCCTCATCAATTAAATCAATGGCCTTATCAGGCAGTTGACGATCACTGATATAACGCTGCGAAAGTTTAACCGCAGTAATAATCGCCGCATCGGTAATATCGACACCATGATGAACCTCATACCTTTCCCTTAGACCACGAAGGATCGCAATCGTATCTTCCTCATTTGGCTCAACTACTAAGACTTTTTGAAACCGTCGCTCTAAGGCTGCATCTTTCTCAATGAACTGTCGGTATTCATTT
Organism: uncultured Cellvibrionales bacterium; assembly: GCA_937897785.1. Lineage (GTDB taxonomy): Bacteria > Pseudomonadota > Gammaproteobacteria > Pseudomonadales > UBA7434 > UBA7434. Next base: position 1,106 of record CALCNB010000296.1, read on the forward strand.
AGCGTCGTTGCTCCCACACAATGTAGGTCACCCCGTGCCAATGCTGGCTTCAACATATTGCCCGCATCTAAAGCACCTTCAGTCTTACCAGCACCGACCATGGTATGCAGCTCATCAATAAATAAAATAATCTGGCCCTGTTGCTTAGACACCGCTTTAAGTACGGCCTTCAAACGCTCTTCAAAGTCACCGCGAAATTTGGCGCCCGCTAGCAACGCGGCTAGGTCTAACGACAGTAGCCGTTTATTTTTAATCCCTTCAGGGACTTCACCGTTAATAATTCGCTGCGCTAAGCCCTCGGCAATAGCAGTTTTTCCTACGCCTGGCTCGCCGATTAATACCGGATTATTTTTAGTGCGTCGCTGCAACACTTGAATAGTGCGACGAATTTCATCATCACGACCAATAACGGGATCAAGCTGTCCTTGTTCAGCACGTGCAGTTAAATCGAGGGTATATTTCTCTAAGGCTTGGCGATGATTCTCAGCATCATTGGCGTCAACCGATTCGCCCG
>CALCNB010000297.1 GCA_937897785.1 uncultured Cellvibrionales bacterium
AAGCCTTGATGGAGAAATTACCTCAGCTGGCAGGGGTCAGAGATATGACCGATCACAGCGATCGAAGTAATGCTTATATTTGATATTTAGCCAGTGCCGATGGTTGAATCAATCGAATAAAAAAGGCCGCTTAATGAGCGGCCTTTTTTATGATCGTATTACTGACCAAGCTTAGGGCAGTAGATGCTGAACGGCATCGCGTTCTTCGGTGAGTTCTTGCTCGGTGGCATCCATTTTAGCTTGGCTGAAAGCATCGATTTCTAAACCTTGCACAATGCTCCAATCGCCGTTATTGCAGGTGACAGGGAAAGAATAGATTAAGCCTTCGGTTATGCCATAACTACCATCACTGTAAATACCCATGCTAACCCAGTCATTGGCAGGACTTCCCAGTGCCCAAGTGCGCATATGATCAATGGCCGCGTTAGCAGCAGAGGCTGCGCTCGATGCACCGCGAGCGGCAATAATAGCGGCGCCGCGCTGCTGTACTTCAGGAATAAAAGTTTCTTCATACCAAGCTTGGTCAATTAAGTCAGTGGCGGTAGTACCGTTGACCTTAGCGTGAAACAGGTCAGGGTATTGGGTAGCCGAGTGATTGCCCCAGATGGTCATGTGAGTGACAGCCGTAACAGGGTTATCGGTTTTCTGAGCCAGCTGTGTCATCGCCCGATTGTGGTCTAATCGTGTCATGGCGGTAAAATTGCGTGGGTCAATATCGGGGGCATTTCGCTGAGCAATTAAGGCGTTAGTGTTGGCGGGATTGCCGACCACTAATACTTTGATATTTCGACTGGCGACGGCGTTAATGGCTTTGCCTTGGGCTGAAAAGATCGCCGCATTGGCTTCCAGCAAGTCCTTTCGCTCCATGCCTGGACCTCGAGGCCTAGCGCCTACCAATAAAGCATAGTCGGTATCTTTAAAGGCAACATTGGCATCATCAGTGCAAACAATGGTTTCTAACAGGGGAAACGCGCAATCATCCAGCTCCATAGCAACACCTTTTAGGGCGTCCAAAGCGGGCGTAATTTCGAGTAATTGCAGTCTGACAGGCTGATCGTCACCTAGCATGGCGCCTGATGCGATACGGAATAATAGCCCGTAGCTAATTTGGCCGGCAGCACCGGTGACTGTGACGTTAACAGCTGGTTTCATTGTGAATGTCCTGTTTTTGAATGCCTTGTAATCGGCGAGTCTATATATGGGTTAGTGATGGGCTTCTGTGGCGGCAGTGGAGAAACTGGCAAATTAGCCTAGAAGCAGTTTTTGCGTGCGCTATTCTATGCGTGCTGGGCAGTAAAATCTATAACATCTGTGTTCATCAGATCAATAAAGGGTATTTTTTTAGGCTTGGCGATTATTTACCCTGAAGTGCTTTAGGCTTTTGTCTCATTCCCTTACAATAAGCAAGGTCAAAGTTTTGGCCGATGCGCCACTTTAAACCCTGATGATATTAAAAAGTTATTTATGCACGATAAAGCCCGTCCATTATCCGCTACAGAATGCCCCACCTCGGAATCGATTGCCGATCCAGTCTGTGATCCTATTTTTGAGCGCTTAACTGAAGAAATGTTGCCAAAGCAGCGATTAGATTTTAACAAGTTGCATAAGCGTCTTCGCCGTAATGTTGGCCGAGCTATCGAAGACTTCACTATGATTGAAGACGGCGATAAAGTTATGGTCTGTGTGTCGGGAGGGAAAGATTCCTACGCCATGCTTGACATACTGTTAAATTTACAGCGCAGCGCACCGATCGATTTTGAGATTATTGCGGTCAACCTCGATCAAAAACAACCCGGTTATACTGAACATATTCTTCCTGACTATCTTGAAAAAATTGGCGTGCCGTTTCATATTTTAGAAAAAGATACTTACAGTGTCGTCAAATCGGTTATCCCTGAAGGGATAACCACCTGCGGTTTGTGCTCACGTTTACGGCGCGGTAATTTATACGGCTTTGCCGAGTCGATAGGGGCGAATAAAATCGCCTTGGGCCATCATCGCGATGACATTATCGAAACCTTATTTTTAAATTTATTTCACGGTGGTGCGCTTAAAGCGATGCCGCCCAAACTGTTAAGTGACGACAAACGGAATATCGTTATTCGGCCAATGGCTTATTGCAAAGAAGCAGATTTACAGCGTTATGCCGAATACAAGGCTTTTCCTATTATTCCCTGCAACCTCTGTGGTAGCCAAGAAAACTTACAGCGGCAAGTGATTAAAAGTATGCTGAATGATTGGCATAAACAGTTTCCCGGACGGATTGAAAGTATTTTTAGTGCCATCAGTAATGTAGCTCCTTCACAATTAGCCGACAGTGATCTATTTGATTTTAAAGCGCTTAACATTGATCGTTCGCTCGGTATCATTGATAGCATTACCGTCGGGTAAACGATTGCTTAATTTTACCATTGATCAATTTTTCCTGTCTTGTGATTGACCGGGTCGGCAGTGGTGTTGGTAGAGAATGTTTCGCATTGCTATAAGTTACCTAGCTGTAACCCACTTTTAAGCTAAGTAATTGAATGTCAAGGCTGTTACGGCTAATCTTAGCCTAAAATAATCTGCATACTATTCATCTTTTAAAACGCTAAGTCATTAAGAATAATCAGCGGGAGAGATTCATGCCAAGCCTCGATAGTCAAAATAATATAGAAACCTTACGCCGTATTTGTCCCACATGCGAGGCTTGTTGCGGTTTGGTGATGGAGGTCGATCGCGACGAGCAAAAAATCATTTCAATTAAGGGTGATCCCGACGACCATCGCTCAAAAGGTTATGTCTGTGCGAAATCACAGGCCTTTAATTATATTTATGAAGACGGTGAACGTCTGCGTCATCCAGTGAAGAAAACGGCTAACGGCTGGGAGGCGATTTCCTGGGAAGAGGCGCTGGACACCATCGCCGAAAAGTTTACCCATATTCGCGACCAATATGGCAAAGATGCCTTGTCCATGTATGTGGGCAATCCATTGGGCCATGATTTTGCCGCAGGTATTTATCTGCAGTCATTAATGGCATCGATTGGTACCGAACGATTCTTCTCGGCCGGGACCGTTGACCAACATCCGCAACAGCTGGTTTGTTGGGGGTTAATCGGCCATGAGTGGCTATTCCCTGTGCCCGATTTGGAGCGCACTGAGCTGATGATTTGTATGGGCGCCAATCCAGTCGTTTCTCAGGGCAGTCTATTAGGCCGACCTAATGTTAAAGACGCGATGAAAACGATTCGCGATCGTGGTGGCAAGTGTGTGGTCATTGATCCGCGTCGCACTGAAACAGCCGATGAGGCGGACCAGCATATTTTTATTAAGCCTGGTACCGATGCGTATTTCTTAATGGCGTTTGCTCAGGTGCTGTTTGATGAAGATAAAATTGATTTAGCGCATCTTGCTGACTACGTCGATAATGTTGACGCTTTACGCGAAGCAGTGAGCCAGTTTACGCCTGAAAGCACGGCTGCAGTAACGGGCGTAAGTGCCGCGGTGACTCGGCAACTCGTGGCAGACTATACAGCAACGCCAAAAGCCTCGTTATATGGCCGAATTGGTCTCTGTACTCAAGAATTTGGTTTGGCCTCGCACTGGATGCTCATGGTCATCAGTATCCTTAATGGCAAGCTTGATCAAGAGGGCGGTATGATGTTTGCTACTGCGCCTACTGGCGGATCTGGCCCGGGTGTTGATGGCGATGTGAAACCTTACGGTCGTTGGCACTCGAAAGTGCGTGGCGTGCCTGAAACTTGTGGTGAGTTACCCGCCTCATTAATGGCTGAGGAAATTACTGCGCCGGGCAATGAGGTGCGTGGTTTGCTGACTATTTGTGGTAATCCGGTTTTATCGGTGCCACGTGGTGACAAAATCCGTGAAGCCATGGATACCTTGGACTTTATGGTCTGTTTGGATATTTATATTAATGAAACCACCAGTCGTGCCGATATCATTTTACCCAGCACGGTGCATCCTGAACACAGTAATGTCGATGTCACTTTTCAAAACTTTACCACGCGCAATTATGCCTCGTATTCACCACGAACCTTTGAGCCGGCTGAGGGCCTTAAAGATCTGGGTGAAATTATTCTTGATATATCGGCGCGAATGATGGGTCTGAGTAGTGAAGATATGGACGGCTATGTGTATCAGGGCATTGTCGACATGGCCATTAAGCGCGCCAATGCCGAGGGTTACGAGTTAACTGCGGATAAGATTAATAGCTTAGTGACTGGCGACACTTCGCCCGAACGCTTTGTTGATGTGATGTTTCGATCGGGGCCTTACGGTGATTTCTTTGGTCATAATCCTGACGGCTTAAGTTTAGATAAATTGAAGCATCATCCGCAAGCCTCAATGGACTTAGGCTCATTAAAGCAACGTATGCCAGAGATTGTGCGAACTCCAGGTCAACGTATTAATGTGATGCATGAATTGTTTGCCGATGATCTACCGCGATTAAAACAACGCTTTGACGAATTAACGGCCGAACAAGCTAAAGCCGATGGTCAGCAGATGTTGTTAATTGGTCGTCGTCATGTGCGTGACATGAATTCATGGCTGCATAATCTTAAGCCCTATGTGCGCGGTAAGAATCGCTGTACCATTAAGGTGAATCCACTCGATGCTGAGCGTATTGGGCTCGTTGAAGGTGGCACAGCGAAGGTCGTCACCCATGTGGGTGAGGCTAACGTGCCAGTTGAAGTTAGCCCCGAAATGATGGAAGGGGTGGTGAGTATTCCGCACGGTTTTGGCCATATTTATGGTGACTCGCAGCAAAGCTTGGCAGGATCAGCCTTACCGGGCATTAGCTGTAACGATTTGATCGATGAATCGCTAGACGTTGCGTCGAGTACCTGTGTTGTGAATGGCGTTCCTGTTCAGGTTTACGCCCATTAACTGGCCATTTAGTTAAATCGTTATTAGGTCGATATTCATCGCTTATTTTCAATGGTAGAATTTTGTCACCCTGTGCCAGTAAGCTGGGGCAGGTTTTTTTATAGTTAAGCAGTCGATAGAGAGTATTATGGCAGATAAAAAAGATCTTCGCGTTGCGATCATTGGTGCAGGCCCCTCGGGTATCGCATCGGGACATGAATTACTTAAGCAAGGCTTCACGAACTTTACCATTTTTGAAAAATCAGACGGTGTCGGTGGCACATGGCACTTACACACCTATCCTGGTTTGGCCTGTGATGTCTGGGCCCACTCTTATACATTTTCTTACGAGCCTAACCCCGATTGGAGCGCCAGCTTTGTCGAGCAAGCAGAAATAGAGGCGTACTTGCAGCGCTCGGCCACCAAGTTTGGTCTTGATCCACATATCCGTTTAAACACTAAAATTATGACGGCCGATTATCAGTCATCGGGTAGTTGGTTATTAGGCAGTGAAGCCGGCGAGCAGTTTGAATTTGATGTCATCATTAATGCGATGGGCAACCAGCACACCCCGCTTTATCCGAATGCCGAGGGTATTGATACCTTTAAAGGTGACTATTGGCATGGCACGCAGTGGAATCATGATGTGGATTTAAAAGGCAAGCGAGTAGCGGTGATCGGTTCGGCCGCCAGTGCGGTGCAGATCGTACCTGAGATTGCTAAGCAGGCCGACCATTTAACCGTGCTTCAACGGACGCCTAACTGGATTATGCCGCGGGGGCGCAAGCTGTATTCTGAGTCGCGCCGTAAGTGGAATAAACGCCTACCGTTTTTAATGAGTCTCACTAAGGCTTTTCAAGGTTTCATTATGGGCTTGGTGCATCGGGCTGCCACCATTGGCCATAAGCGAATGGAACAGTTTGAAGATACTGCTCGTAAATTTATTAATGAATCATTTCCTGAGGGTGAATTGCGCGATGCCATGACACCGACCAGCCACTATGCTTGTAAGCGTGGTTTAGTCTCAGATGACTTTTACCCAGCATTAAATAAAGACCATGTTGAATTAATTCCTGAAGGTCTGAAGGCGGTTACCGAAAACAGCATCATCACCGCCAGTGGTCGTGAAGTTGAGGTTGATGTCATTATTTATTGCACCGGTTATCGCATTCTTGATTTTGATCGAATTACTGTGACCGGCCTTAATAATCAAGTGTTAGCTAACGTGATGGAGCAAGCACCCGAGGCGCATAAAGGCATTGCCGTGCCTGACTTTCCCAATTATTTCTTCGCCGTTGGGCCGAATGGTTTAGTGCTTAATGTGGCTTACTTTGTCACCGTTGAGAAAAATGTCGAAACCATTGTGCGTTTATTAAAAGACAAGCAAGCCGCTGATATTGAGACGATTAGTGTTAAAAAAGATCTGCACCGTCAATACAATGATTGGTTAGGCACGCAGTTTGGTCTTTACGCTTGGGGGGCATCGTCGTGCAACAGCTATTATCGCTCTGAGAACGGCCACGTACCGTTTTTATTTGCCGGCAGTTATAAGCGCTATTGTGAGTTTCATGCTGAGTGTGGCTTACATGAGTTTGATCATCTTTAACGGCCAAGCAAGCGACGTGACCCAGCCATGAAATTTTGGTTGATGACGCCTTGGACCTCGGCAAGCGATATGATAGTGCTGGCGCAACAGGCAGAGTCATTGGGCTTTGAAGGTATTATGGGCGCTGATCATGGCTTTGTACCCCAGCAAATGGTCGCAGGCTATCCCTACAGTGACGATGGAACTCCCCCGATTCACGGCGGCTTGTTATACCCCGATGTATGGACCACCTTAGCGGCCATTGCGGCTGTGACCACCACGCTTAAATTTTCAACCGGTGTTTATGTCTTACCTCTGCGTAACCCCATTGAAGTGGCCAAAGCCACGGCGAATATTGCCTGCCTAAGTGACAACCGCTTAGTGATTGGCGCAGGGGTCGGGTGGATGAAGGAAGAGTTCGACGTTTATGGGGTTGACTTTACTCGCCGCGGCCAGATCATGAATGAATGCATTGAAGTGATGCAGGCGCTGTGGCAGGGCGGCTATGTCGAATATCACGGCCAGCACTTTGATTTTGATCCGCTGCAAATTAACCCCGTGCCCAGTGAGCCGATTCCACTGCTGT
>CALCNB010000298.1 GCA_937897785.1 uncultured Cellvibrionales bacterium
GTTGCTCGTCAAATCGCTTGCCTCGTTTTGCCCATGGCACTCCTGTCACAGCGAAGTCTTCTTCCCAAGGGCTGATGCCAATGCCAAAATCGAAACGATTATTACTCATCGCCTGAATACTTTGTACTTGCTTAGCCACAGAGGGAACTTGCCGGATCGCTAATTTATAGACTGAAGTAATAAAGCGAATATTAGTTGTCACCGCTGCCATGGCCGTGACAGCAACGAGTGATTCGATAAACGGCAATGACTCTAAAAATTCGCGACTACCATCATCGTTATAAGGATATTTAGAACTTGCTTGCTGCGGGTAACACAAGCTATCAGGCACGCTGATATAATCATAGCCGGCGGCTTCAGTCGCCTTTGCTAAGGGCAAATAATGTGCTGGGTCACACATAGCGATACCATAACTAAACTTCATATAAAAACTCCCTATCAATTATTATTGTATTGTTCATCAATCGCTAATAAGCGAGTAATCACTGCATTAAAGCTTTTTCAAGACCAGCGGTAAATGATTTTGCGGCTTAGGAAATGGGAAATGCTGTATCGCATCAGGAAAACCTTGGCCATCGGCAAAAGAAAACTCATAGCGCATAACAAGTCCCGCCATCACCATTTTGAATAGCATATCAGCAAAGTGAATACCGATACATTTATGAGCACCACCACCGAAGGGTGCCCATAAAAACGGGTGCTGCTTGTGCTCCTCTCGTTTAAACCGATCGGGATCAAAGCTGTGGGGGTCACTCCACCACTCTTCCATTCGATGAGTATAAATAGGTGATACCTGTATAGGTGTATGCGCGGCAATTGGATAACCACCGATTTCTGTTTCCTTTACCGTACGACGCATAAATGCGGGCACTGATGGGTGCAAACGTTCAATTTCTTTAAATACATTACCGGTATCTTCCATTGTGGCTAAATCATCAAAAGCAATCCGGTTACCACCTGCATCCTCTACGCCTTTATCTGCAATGATTGTGCGAACCTCTTCACGTATTCGCTCTTGCCACTGCTTGTTTTCTGCTAAATAGCAACATGCCATCGTCAATGCTGCAGTGGTAGTATCATGCGCTGCTAACAATAAAAAGATAAGATGCTTAGAAACGACATCGGTCGGGAATACATCACCCGCTTCAGTGGTTTCACGAGCAAAAAATGAGGCCATATCCGTGCCCTCTCCCTCTCTTCGCTGAGGCACCAACTCATTGAAGAAGCGATCTAAATAGCGTCGGCCATTCATCCCCTTGCGATACGCTAAGCCTAATCCAGGCCAATCTTTACGAATAATCGCTAAAGTCCCATCACCCATCGCCAAAAAGGCATCATTTAAGCGCTGCGTCTCACCATCCACTAAGTCAAGCCCAAGAAATACCTTGGCACCCACATCCAACAACAGTTCTTTAACGTGAGGATAAAATTCAAATTCACGCATCCCACCCCAATCGTCTAACTGCTTATCTATGACGGGATGCATAGTATCGACATAGTTGCGCATAGCCGCCGTTTTAAAAGCCGTTTGCATAATGCGGCGATGGAACTTATGCGCATCGAAATCACGCATTAATAGACCACCTTCAAAGAAATGCTTCAACGGTGCGTGGTATCCCATCCGAGAAGAAAACACTTTATCGCGATCTAAGGTTAACTGCTTGATATATTCCGGGCCAAGTGCCATAACGAACTTTTGAAAAGTCATGGATGTACGAAATATATCACCGTATTTTTTTCGATTTTGATCAATAACCTGATAGGGCCGCTGGACATAACTCAAGGTATAGCCCAACACTGGAATACCGTAATCACCAGGCAAATGGTTGATGTTAGTATTATCTTTGTATTGGACGTATTCTGGGTCGTCACTGAAAAAGTTAGACTCACTCATGATGTCTCTGCTCTTAACTAATCGATAAACGCCTATCTTAGCTTAAAATAGACGCTCTAGACTTACGGTTTGTTGAGCTTCATGCTATGACTACTAAAAAACAATAACTGTCCTCTATTGTGTTTGTTACAGTGCTGCTTACCACTAAAATGACTGAAAACCGAAGCAATTGACACAAGACATTCCATTATGACAGTGCGTCCATAGTCCAAGTAAAGCAGATAAAAGTTCGTGATTTTTTATGCTAGTACTTTTATGCTGTAGTTTTAAATCACAAAACTAGACTTTTTCAGGTTTAAGACTTTACATTAATCACTCTTTTAGTGAACGAATAGCCATGGACACAAACGAATTAATTGCAATAGAACAGATTCGCCAACTCAAAGCCCGCTACTTTCGCAGCATGGATCAAAAAGATTGGGATCTTTGGGAGCAAGTCTTCACCGAAGATGTACTCATTGATACGACACAAGAAGGCTCACCCTTAATCACTAGTCGCCAGGCATTTCGCGAGTTTTTACCGCCGATGCTAGAAAACGTTAAAACGGTTCATCATGGGCATACCTCCGAAATCAAAATAACCAGTCCCACCTCCGCGACCGGAGTTTGGGCAATGGAAGATAACTTATGGTGGCCCAAATCTGCCGGCGGTAATCACTTATGGGGTACAGGCTGGTACTTTGAAAAGTATGAAAAACAAGACAACGGAAAATGGCTGATTGCAGAATTAGTGCTACGTCGTATTCGTGTCGAAATGAATGGCAAGCAAATTTTTCCAGCAAGTGAATAAAGGTGAGTCGAAGCCTTTAACCGCTAGCTTAACTATCATTAAATTCTCTATAAAGCTAACCGTTAAACTAGGCGCGTTGGCGTAACTCACCTTTGACGATTTTACCCGAGGCATTTAAAGGCATCGCCTCAATAAATTCAACCACCCGTGGTACTTTATAATTAGCCATATTTTCACGACACCAATCAATCACCTGCTGCGCATCTAGACCACTGCCTTGCGCCTTAACAATATACGCCTTAGGCACTTCGCCCATGCGCTCATCAGCAATGCCTATCACCGCCGATTGAACCACACCATCAATATTGGCTAAGCCATTTTCAATTTCTGCAGGATAAACATTAAAGCCGCCCGAAATAATCATATCTTTTAAGCGGTCGGTAATTTTTAAATAACCCTGCTTATCCAAAACACCTATATCTCCCGTGTGTAACCAGCCATCCGCATCAATGGTTTCTGCTGTCGCCTCAGGATTATTAAAATAACCTTGCATGAGATTATAACCGCGGACACAAATTTCGCCCGGCTCACCAGCCGCCACTGAAGCACCGTCCAGCGCGACACATTTGACCTCAACACCCGGCATAGCTCGGCCTGAGGTCGTAGAAATTAACTCTGCACTGTCATCAGCTCGGCAAATAGTAACTACCCCGCAGGTTTCCGTTAAGCCATAAGCCGTGACGACCGATTCAAAACCTAATTCATTACGCATTTTATCAATCAAAGCGACTGGCACAGCAGCCGCGCCCGTAACGGCTAAACGTAAACTGGAAAGATCGTATTCTGCTCGCTTAGGGTGGGCCAAAATAGATTGGTAAATAGTTGGCGGGCCAGGCAGCATCGAGACCTTATCTTGCTCAATCTGCGCTAACACTTTATCTAAATCGAAAGATAGAACCGGTAAAATTTTGGCACCTTGAATGATAGCGGCTAACCAACCAGCCTTATAGCCAAATGAATGAAAAAACGGATTAATGATTAAATATTTGTCGCTACTGCGAAGCCCTACTGTATTACTCCAGTGGGTAAAGCATTCAATATTTTGTCCGTGCGCACTGATCACGCCTTTGGGCTTACCTGTCGTACCCGAGGTAAACATAATATCCATGGTGTCGTCTGGCATCACTGAAGCAGCGCGCTGCTCAGCTTCAGAAGAAGGCACCTGCTCAGCCATTGCCAAGAAAGATGTCCACGACATTAGGGTATCACTATCTTTCTGACCTACATCATCAGGATCACGCAAAAGAATCATAGCTTCTAATGCTGGCATCTCTTGATCGGCCAGCATTTTTGGATAATCAATATCGAGAAAACCAGCCACCGTAAATAACATTTTCGCACCGCTATTATTGATAATAAATGCGGCTTCACTGCCCTTCATTCGGGTATTAATCGGCACCAGCACGCCACCTGCCGACTGCAACCCAATCGCGGCAATCACCCACTCGGCGACATTAGGGGCCCAAATAGCGACCCTGTCGCCTTTTTGAATACCGGCAGCGATAAAGGCTTGGCAG
>CALCNB010000299.1 GCA_937897785.1 uncultured Cellvibrionales bacterium
TTTTTATCGCTTTTTCGATAGGCGCACTCTTGTGGGGTGCGACTGATACCTCAGCGATAGTGATCAAAGGCCAGAGCGCGCTCAGTGTGCTACTAGGGTGTTCGGCGTTTTTGGTGATCACGGGCATGCTGGATGATCGGTTTCATCTGGGTGTGTTTATGCGCATCGCCTCAGAAATCCTGGTTGCGCTCACAATTATTGAATTGCTTGATTTAAGGCTTATGTGGCTGGGCGATCTAGTAGGTACTGGGCAGATTCGGATGCCGCCCACCGTCTCCTACGTTTTTACCGTGGTGGCCATATTTGGCCTGATAAATGCCTTCAACATGTTGGATGGCATTGATGGCCTACTGGCATCACTAGTCATCACCACCATCGTTGGCTTTCATTTATTTACCGCGACCAAACCGGGCTTAATGAGCCTTTTTATTCTTGCCTCGCTGTCGGCGTTTTTAATATCAAACCTCAAGTTATCACCTATCGTCCCCAAAACCTTTTTAGGCGATGCCGGAAGTAAGTTGCTGGGTTTTGTAGTCGTCTGCCTATTATTAGCCACCGCATCGGGCCAGGTCGGCGAGCAGAAGCTGATTAAACCCGCTACGGCACTTTTCCTAGTTGCCATACCCCTTTTCGACATGGTGTTTACCACGCTTCGGCGCGTCATTCGCAAAGGGTCCCCCTTCGCGGCGGACCGCTCGCATATTCATCATTTATTTTTGGATCTCGGGTTTTCACATCGCCGCGCCTTGGTAATGATTGTGACCATTAATCTGGCGGCGACAAGTCTTGGCCTGCTGCTCCATCGGCTGAATGCTCCGGAATATTATCAACTGGGTATATTTATCGGGATGTTCTCGCTTTACTGCCTGTTAGCGAGTCAGGCGTGGATTGTGGCCAACAAAATCACTGGCAATGCAAGGTTCGAAAATGAGGCTGATGGTACGCACAGTTCGCGTACTGAATCGCCGACGCACAAGAACACTTTAAATAAAGTGACATCACTGAAATAAACGGTATTCCGCGACCCTTATATTTGCCACCGCTAGATTTATTTTTTACCTGAGCTTTTATCGGCTTTACATGACTTCTATTGCCGAGGCTGTTTTGATAGCCGCTTTTCGATAAAAGTTAATAATGCATAGATGCTCGACCCTCAGATCAAGCCTTGCGACTCATTAGTAACAAGACTAATCTATTACAAATGATTTCTAAAAAAAAGGAATTTAGCTTGAGTTCAAATATTCTCCTGTCCATTGCCAAATCCAAGGCCGCGGCAAATCGCCTAGCAAAATCGCTGGACGCCAGCGACATCACAAAGGCCATTGATCACCTGCAAGCCGCACTCGTCGCAGCTAAAAAGCGAGAAGCGAAGAAAGCAGCCACCAAACAAGCCGCAGACCTGAAAAAGCTAAAGGCCATGATGGCTAAAATGGGGCTCTCGGCAGCTTACGTTAAAAAATTAATGGCGACCCCTACAAAACGCAAGACAGCAGGCA
>CALCNB010000300.1 GCA_937897785.1 uncultured Cellvibrionales bacterium
TCAGATTGTCTTATCAGTATTTTTGGTGGCAAGCTGACGGCCTATCGAGCCACGGCAAAAAGCGTAGCTGATCTCGCCGCAAAACGCCTTGGGAGAGCAAAAAATCTCGCAGATACCTCGATCATACCGCTGCAATCAACGCAGAAATAGTGTTTTAATCGCCCGCACTGTAATAAAAACCGCTATCCAGAGTAGGATGCTGGTATAAAAATAGGTATATTAGACGCTTACAATTGATAATTATTTGCCCCATCGGGCTTTTAACATTACTAGGATTTTCATGTCAGAGAAAAATCATCGTCGCATATTAGTGACTAGTGCATTACCCTATGCGAATGGCCCACTTCATCTTGGCCATTTATTAGAGCATATACAAACCGATATCTGGGTTCGCTACCAACGTTCTCGTGGTCATGAATGCCATTATGTTTGTGCCGATGATACCCATGGCACAGCGATTATGCTCAAAGCCGAGCAACAACAACAAACTCCCGAGCAATTAATCGCCAACGTTCAGGCTCAACACTGCAATGACTTTAACGATTTTCTGATCAGTCACGACAATTACTACAGCACTCACTCTGAAGAAAATCGTTATTTTTCTGAGCAAATTTATCAGCAGTTGCATGAACAAAATCTAATAGCCGAGCGAAGCATCTCCCAAGCTTTCGATCCTGAAAAGCAACTATTTTTAGCCGATCGCTATATCAAAGGCAAATGCCCAAAATGTCACGCGCCAGACCAATACGGTGACAATTGTGAAGTCTGTGGGGCAACCTATGCACCGACTGATCTTATTGATCCATTTTCAACCATCTCTGGTGCTGAACCCATCACGAAAGAGTCTGTCCATTACTTTTTTAAACTGCCAGAATTTCATGACTTTTTAACCCAATGGCTTAGTAATGACAATCTACAACCTGCCGTTGCCAATAAACTCAGAGAGTGGCTAGACGCTGGACTACAAGAGTGGGATATCAGTCGCGACGCACCCTACTTTGGTTTTGAGATTCCCAATGCGCCGGGTAAATTTTTCTACGTTTGGCTAGACGCACCGATCGGCTATATGGCCAGCTTTAAACACTATTGTCAGAGCAAACCCCTTAACTTCGATGATTTTTGGGATCAACAACAGGCCGTTGAAGCGGGCACTGAATTATTCCATTTTATCGGTAAAGACATTATTAATTTTCACGGTTTGTTCTGGCCGGCCATGTTAAATGCCTCTCAATTACGCTTACCAACCGCCATACATGCCCATGGATTTTTAATGGTCAACGGTGAAAAAATGTCAAAATCGCGCGGCACTTTTATAATGGCGCGAAGTTACTTAACACACTTTAAGCCCGAGTATTTAAGGTACTTCTTTGCCTCCAAACTGAGTAATGGCATCGACGATATCGATCTTAATTTAGAAGATTTTGTGCAAAAAGCCAATTCAGACCTCATCGGTAAACTGGTCAATATTGCCAGTCGCTGTGCAGGATTTATTAGTAAGCGATTTGATAACCAACTAGCGCAACAATTACCTAACACTGAATTACAGAATGCTTTACTCGCCGAAAGCAGTACTGTCGCTGACGCTTATGAGCAGCGAGATTTTGCTAAAGCGATGCGTATAGTCATGTCACTCGCGGATCGTATTAATCAATATATTGATGAGCAACAGCCATGGGTAGTGGCCAAACAGGAAGGCCAAGATGCCGATCTTCAAGGCATTTGTAGTCAAGCCATTTCTGGCTTTGCTATTTTGATCATCTATCTAAAGCCTGTTTTGCCAGAGCTTGCAGAAAATGCAGAAAAATTTTTAGCAACATCACTGGACTGGACAGACCTTGACAAATCACTATGTGGTAGCACAATTAATCCATTCAAACCGCTTCTCAAACGGATTGAAATTGCACAGGTTGAAAAAATGCTTGCGTCAAATACTGAAGAAAAAGCTCCCGCCAAGGTTGCCAAACAACAACCGGAAGAGGCAGCTAAGTCATCAACAGAAATTAGCTTTGAAGACTTTGCAAAAGTCGATTTGCGTGTTGCATTAATTACCCGCGCCGAGCAGGTAGATGGTGCCGATAAATTACTTAAATTGACACTGGATCTTGGCGACCAAAGCCGCACTGTTTTTTCAGGGATTAAAAGTGCCTATCAACCCAGCGATTTAGAAGGTAAACTGACCGTCATGATTGCAAACCTTAAGCCGCGTAAAATGCGCTTTGGAATTTCAGAAGGGATGGTACTGGCTGCAGGATCAGGTGATAATGAGATTTATTTACTCGAGCCCGATGCGGGCGCCAAACCGGGCATGCAAATTAAGTAAGTTTAGTTTAAATCGTATCCAGGCAAGCAACTATGTTTAGTGAACTCGCCGTATTGCTAGTCAGCGCTATTTTAATTAACAATTTTGTCTTAGTGCAATTTCTAGGTTTATGCCCATTCATGGGCGTTTCCAATAAGCTTGAAACAGCCATTGGCATGTCTGCTGCCACGACATTTGTCCTGACCTTAGCCTCGGTATGCAGTTACATCACCTACAATTACTTACTCGTACCCTTAGAGTTAACTTACCTCAGAACCATTGCGTTTATTTTAGTGATCGCAGTGGTAGTTCAGTTTACAGAGATGGTGGTTAAAAAATTAAAGAGTGGAATGATGAAGACT
>CALCNB010000301.1 GCA_937897785.1 uncultured Cellvibrionales bacterium
GTGCCGTAATTCGCTGTCCATCGAGCAATTTCACGCTCGATGTTAACATACTGATTCGTCAGTAAATAATCGGCCATAATATCATCATCCGATACACCCAGCGCGGATAACAACAATAAACCACCAAAGCCAGTTCGGTCTTTACCTGCTGAACAATGTATAATAGAGCCTGCATCAGCCGATGCTAGTAATTGATCAAACATCGCGCGATAACTGGGCTGATGATTAATGACTAAATCATGATTAATATCCTGCATAAAAGCATCAATCTTAGCTTCATCAATCTCTTTATCTGAAATGGCAGAAAATAAATCAATCGCGCTCCCTGGCGAGATAGGAATAGCGGTAGGCTGTAAACCTTGCGGTAATAAGCTCGGTTGCTTGGCAGCTTCTTCTGGCCGACGAAAATCACATACCGCTTGGATATTAAGCTGACTCAACACCGCGATATCTCTGTCGTTCATTTCGCCCATGTGCCCAGTACGAAATAACTTACCCCACATCACTTGCCTGCCACATTGTGTGAGATAACCGCCATAATCTCTAAAATTAGCCGTCGCAGACATAGGTAAATGACGACAGGCTATCCTTATTAAGGCCGAACCAGCGTGTTTGTTTTGCACTAATAGGATGGGATGAGCAAGAGCATCAACCTCATCATTGACACGCGCGCTTAATGCGTCAAATGATAATACTGCATCGCTTATTTCAGTTAATACAAGCGCGGGTGAAAATGATTGTCCAGCGCACTGCTCAAGGTAAAACTGATAATCGTTTAGGTCAACAGATTCAGGCGGACTTATCTGCCAACCATTATCATGGGCAATCAGTGCCCAGTTGGCATTCGAACTATGTTGTTTATTCATAGATTATATCTACTGAAGTTGAGCTGATTTTTAGCAATCGAAACAAAATAAAAAAGAGCAGTTAATATTAGCAGTACGGCGTCGATCAGCAAGTCAAAAACCTGCTTTTCAACGGATTTTAAAAAAATGTCATCTGCAGTATTTTTCAGGCAAAAAAAACGCACCGTACTACAAGCTCGGTGCGCTTATGCTTTTTACTAGATTACTTACGGGTCGCCAGAACATCATTTTTGATTATTATCATTGATGCATATTTGTCTAACAAACTCACCACTCTGGCGGTGATACTTTTACTTTAGCTGAAAAGTAATGGACCGCAAGCCAATCAGAGTTTTTACAGTGCAAGCAACTTAAACGGTAATGTTTGATCGAAAAATAACCTATTAAACGGCTAAGCAACACACATTAAAACGGAATATCATCATCCCAGTCATCACCACCGGCGGGTGCCATCGGGGCTTGAGCTTGCTGCCCCTGAGGGACGGCCTGCTGAGGCTGAGTAGCTGCGCCACCCTGAAACGACTGACCACCCTGTCCAGTCTGTCCGTCACTCATACCGCGGCTATCAAGCATTTGCATTTCATTACCCACAATCTCAGTGGTGTAGCGATCTTGCCCCTCCTTGTCTTGCCACTTACGAGTTCTCAGCGAGCCCTCAACATAAATTTTAGAACCTTTTTTAAGGTATTCACCGGCTATCTCGCCTAAACGGTTAAAGAACACCACACGATGCCACTCAGTACGCTCCTGTTGCTGGCCTGTCTGTTTATCCTTCCAAGACTCACTGGTGGCAATACTCACGTTAGTGATTGCTGCCCCTGCTGCTGAAAAGCGTGTTTCTGGGTCTTGGCCACAATTACCGACCAAGATAACTTTATTGATTCCGCGTGCCATGCTTTGTCTCCACTCAAAAACTTATTATATAAAAGACAATATATACGAATCAGGCGCCAAGCTCCACCATATTGATCGCTATCCTCTGCAAATACGCGTTTTCACTCTCACTGACGCTAACACGCCTCACCCATGACCAAGCTGAAGGCATTATTTAGATGCCTTAGCGGCCCATTAATCTCGCTTTGCTATAACGCGTCTCGATCATTATAATTGGCCGTTTGCCCTGGCAATAACATTCTACTCACTTAATCGATCTATGCGGTGGGCAGTGGCTAAATCCAATCGGCAATGACTAAATCAAGCGCTTGGTGTCGATTACTTTTGAGCCAGTTGATTGACTACCGCGTATAACCCTAATTAACTTTTGTTTTATAGTCAGTGACCCCATGGATAAAATTGTTGTACGCGGTGCACGCACGCACAATCTCAAAGACATTAACATCGAGCTTCCTCGCGATAGCTTCATTGTTATTACTGGCCTTTCCGGCTCAGGAAAATCTTCGTTAGCATTTGATACTTTATATGCAGAAGGTCAACGTAGATATGTTGAATCGC
>CALCNB010000302.1 GCA_937897785.1 uncultured Cellvibrionales bacterium
AAGCATCCGAGTTTTTCCAATAGCTAAATTTTAAAGTTAAATAATCAAATCCAGGTACATAGCGTTGTAGCATGGGAAAAAAACTACCCAATGCCCCAGCCCCCACATCCCAAATAGAATATCCCCAAGAGGGGGCGTAGCCATCTTTGATGTCAATGGCCACTTGCACCACGGTGCTCAGGCCCCCGGCCCATAAATAAGAAGGGGTTTCTGCTACGCCGCTCCATTGCAGGCCATCGCGAAAAAGTTCTGCGATTAAATAGCCACCATAGAAATGCCCTAATTTGTCTAGGTTGAGAGCGTATTCAAAATCGTTTTCAAAATGAAAATCCTGGCCTTGTTCGTCCCACCAGCCATTTTTTAAAACCAGATAGTAAGAGCCTGCAAAACTAGTGGCCACAGCTGCACCGACTAGCGATAACTTTCCTAAATGCACCTCACTCGTGTCTGCAGAAGGTTTTACAGCTATTGGGTTGGAAAAGGTGAGGCTAATGAGAAGGAACAAGTATTTGAACATGGGCTAAATTTAGTATCCTAAAACCTAAAATTTATGGAATTCTTGAATTAGATTTATAATAGCTTGGAAAATGGACTAATTGTGAAGCCTTGGATATTATTTGATTTTAATGGAACCTTATTGGATGATTTAGACCGTGGTTTTATGGCTTTGCAAAGTCTTCGCAAAAAATCTGGGTTAGCTCCTATTACTTTTGATTGGTATCGAGACCATTTTACCTTCCCTATGGAAGGCTTCTATCGCCAAATGGGCTTTGATTTTTCTACCAGAAGCTACCAAGAATTGACGGAGGATTTTGTAGAAGCTTACCACAATTCCCCAGACCCCTTTGCTTTGTTCCCAGATGTTGTGGAAGTGCTAGTAGGCCTTTCTGACCACTATCAACTCGGCGTATTGTCTGCCTATCAGCACAAACGTCTTGAACAAAGGTTAGATGAGTTAGAAGTAAGCTCATTCTTCGCCAAAATAATGGGTATCAGTGATGATTTAGCGGGGAGTAAAACTCACCTTTTAGAGGACTTTTTAAAACAGACCGAAAGCAAACCTCAACATGTGGTTTTAATTGGGGACACCTTACACGATTGGGAGGTGGCGCAAAGTTACAAAGTCAACAGTCTATTGGTAGAAAGTGGCCACCAAAGTTTTACCCTCGCCGGTGCGCATCTCAGCGATCCGCCCCTCATGAAGTGCAATACCTCCCAGTAACTGCACATCAAAATGGCGCATACCCAGGCTTCTAGCGCCGGCCTCTCTGACGGTAGCAAATGCTTCAGGGATTAACTTATCGATGCTTTTGCCGTTTGACACTGCCAGCTTAAACTCGGCCGTTTTTGCTAATAACTCAGCATCTGATAAAGCGCGATACTCCTCCTCTAAAGCGCTGACTTTAGCCACCGTCTTCGACATTCGTTTCAGTTCTCGATCATTACGCGAACCAAATATTTTTTTAAATGTTTTAACAATCATAACGGCGCTATCGTCTCATCTATTCTGCTGGTTTATTACCCGCTAACCGTTGCAACTCGACATTTTTTTAAGCTGGCTATCGAGTGCGCCTTCCTCATCAATAAGAATATTTTTGATGGATAAAATGCGATGCAACAAAGCATTTAAGCATAGCACGTAAACACCGTGTTTTGGCTGTGCTAGAGAGGCAAATAAGACACAAGAATGGGTTGAATTTGCGAATTAACTGATCGTGAAGACTAGATTATTAGTACCAAAGGTGACTACAGGCTGGCACGGTAAATATACCGCTCAGGATTGACCGATTTTCCGTTTCGTAGCACCTCAAAATGGACATGGGGTCCCGTCGAACGACCACTACTACCCATTAAGGCTATGACCTGGCCCTTTTCGACAATATCACCCACTTTGACTGTCAACGAATGATTGTGCGCATAGCGCGTCACATAACCGTTGCCGTGGTTCAATTCGACCATCTTGCCATAGCCTGAGCGAGAGCTCGCGTCAGTAACAATACCACCCGCAACCGCAATCACATCAGAACCTTCTGCGCCAGCAAAGTCAACGCCATCATGCCAGGCTTTATGTCCGCTAAAGGGGTCAATCCGATGGCCATAGGATGATGACATCCAACCTTTTTTAATCGGTTTACCTGCAACAAAAGCTTCAAGACGCAACTCTTTAGCTGCCAATTGCTTGTCGAGTAAGGTTAATTCTTGCTCACTTTTTTCAACGTGAGCATTCAATTCTGCCAGCAGTTTTGTTAACGGCAAATCATTGTTGATAGCAATTAAATCGCCATTAACCGCTTCAACTTTCGGGCCACCCAAGGCTGGCCGTAAACTAAAATCAAATTCGCCATCGTCTAATTGAGCCTTAGTGGCAATTTGCTCGCCTAGCGCATCTAATCGTATTATCCGGGCTTCTAACTCAGCGACTTGAAGAGTGATACCAGAAAGCTCATCAATAATCTGCGTTTGAGCTTGATTAACCAGTGATTCTTGCTGGCTTAATTGTGCCCGCCATTGCGATAACATCTGCTG
Source organism: uncultured Cellvibrionales bacterium (assembly GCA_937897785.1). Lineage (GTDB taxonomy): Bacteria > Pseudomonadota > Gammaproteobacteria > Pseudomonadales > UBA7434 > UBA7434. Next base: position 2,527 of record CALCNB010000302.1, read on the forward strand.
GCCAAGCTCACTGCGCTCTGAGACACTTAAAAGCCAGACGAGGCCGGCACCTGCCATAAAAGGCAACAACAACGCCATTAGGCATATCGCCTTGTGGGCGAACTTGGCACTATCTAAGGTCGTTGATTCAGCCGCAGGACCGGGCAAAAAAATTAACTTCATTGAGTATCTCAACAAAAAGACGGAGTGGTTAAATTTTAACCAGTTATCATGTTAGAAAAATAACAGAATTTTACCTTTTTGCAAAGAATTTTTATTGCTTTCGGCAAGAAATCTAACTTTTTCAACAAAAAGGATATTTTTTAAGTACACTAGAAAAAATAACTATCTTTATGATTTTATTATACTTTCTTAGATGATACGGCGTGTGATTTGCGAGCTATCAAACCGCCATAACAGGAGAGGCAAAAGTAATCGGTGACTTTTCTGTATCTTCAAATGTCACGACTTCCCAAGCGTCTTGTTGCGCCATTAAGGCCCTTAGTAATTTATTATTCAGAGCATGTCCCGATTTATGGGCTCTAAATTCACCAATTAAGCTGTTACCAAGTAAGTAAAGATCACCGATCGCGTCCAAGACCTTATGGCGAACAAACTCATCTTCGTAGCGCAATCCATCTTCATTTAAAATACGGTAGTCATCGACCACGATAGCATTATCAACACTGCCACCTCGAGCAAGGCCTTTAGAGCGTAAATGCTCCATTTCATGCATAAAACCAAAAGTCCTAGCTCGACTCACTTCTCTGACAAATGAAGTAGAACAAAAATCCACTTCTGCACATGCTGGGCGACCACGGAAAACAGGATGATCAAAATCGATAGTGAAGGTGACTTTAAAGCCGTTGCGGGGAAGAAAACTGGCAAATTTATCATCTTCTTCAACCCGAATTTCTCGCTTAATACGAATAAACTTTTTAGCGACTGACTGCTCTTCGATACCCGCTGATTGCAGTAAGAACACAAAGGGACCGGCACTACCATCCATAATAGGGACTTCAGCCGCGCTCATTTCAACATAGGCGTTGTCGATACCCAAGCCAGCCATTGCTGAGAGCAGATGTTCAACAGTGGAAATACGTACGCCATCTTTGACGAGGGTAGTAGATAACGTTGTGTCGCCAACATTTTCAGCTGTCGCGGGTATTTCAACCACAGGATCTAAATCAACACGACGAAAAACAATACCGGTATTTACCGCTGCTGGGCGCAGTGTCAGGTAAACTTTTTTACCTGAATGCAGGCCAACACCAGTCGCACGAATGCTATTCCTCAATGTTCTTTGTCGTATCATGGCTCACCTGATTATTCGATTATTTGATCGTTATTGGCCATCGTAGAATTACCAATAAAACTCGACCGTTTATTCTTCAGCCAATCGCGAATATTTCTCGATTTGGGGCGCGGATCCTAGCAGAACTTATCAGCATTTGCTAGCCAACAAATAATGATTTGCCTATCACAGATGCGCCCTAAAAATCAGTTAAACCATCATTAGAGAGCAACTAATTAGCTTGGCGGCGCAAAAATGCTGGAATATCCAGCAAATCCAAATCCTTCGCTGCTGAATTTTCAACCGATTTAACATCTTTCTTCGAGTCTTCTGCCAATACTGCTGCCGGTTCTATAGCTCGCGTCACCGGGGTAGTTTCGACTTTATTCGCCTCATTTCTAAACGCCGTTGGTGTGTCATAATTGATCTGAGACCCACGACTCACGGGCCTCGAGCGCATATCGACTGGCTTTAAACGACCCGCAGAAGCACGTTCACCCAAGCCTGTTGCAACGACCGTCACTTTCAATTCATCGGTCATTTCTGGGTCAATTACGGTTCCGACCACGACAGTCGCGTTATCTGAGGCAAATTCCTCGACAGTATCACCTACTTCGGCAAACTCACCCAAAGAAAGATCCATGCCAGCGGTAATATTTACTAAAATACCGCGCGCGCCTTGAAGGTTTACATCCTCTAATAGCGGGCTTCGAATAGCCGCTTCTGCTGCCTCGCGGGCTCTTACCTCACCACGAGAAATCCCTGTACCCATCATCGCCATACCCATTTCTGACATTACTGTTCGAACATCGGCAAAATCCACATTGATCATGCCAGGACGGATAATTAAATCGGCTATTCCTTGTACAGCGCCCAATAATACATCATTGGCAGATTTAAAAGCATCGAGTAGGCTTGTATTTTTACCCATGACTGCCAACAGCTTCTCATTTGGAATAGTTATTAGTGAATCTACATGCTGCTGCAACTCACGAATACCGGCTTCTGCATGTTCTAGACGCTTCTTCCCTTCAAACTTAAACGGTCGAGTCACCACTGCAACGGTTAAAATACCCATCTCTCTTGCCACTTCGGCAATAATAGGTGCGCCACCGGTTCCGGTTCCGCCACCCATCCCAGCAGTGATGAAGACCATATCTGCACCACCAATAATTTCAGCAATACGATCTCGATCTTCAAGTGCTGCTTGACGCCCGACATCGGGATTAGCACCTGCACCCAGTCCTTTTGTAATTGCGCTCCCCAACTGAAGGACAGTGTTAGCAGCCATATCGGCTAACGCTTGCGAGTCGGTATTGGCACAGATAAATTCCACACCATCAATATTATTATTGATCATGTGCTTAACCGCATTACCGCCACCGCCGCCAACACCAACAACTTTTATTACTGCATTTTGTGGCAAGCTATCAACTAGTTCGAACATAATATTTCCCCCTCAGGAACTTTATAACTTTAAAATTAAATTAGATTAAAAATTATTTTTAAACCAAGCTTTTACTTTCGCTAATACATTATTTACCTGACCTGATGAACCTATACTTTGCGACTCATTGAGCTGTTTAAAACCATAGTGCAACAACCCTACCCCAGTGGCATGAATAGGATTTTCAGCCACATCTTTAAGACCGGTAATACCAACGGGAGAACCTAGCCTTACTGGCACATGAAAGATCTCTTCGGTTAGCTCAACCATACCTTTCATTTTTGAAGAACCGCCAGTTAAAACAATACCGGCGGCTATCAAGTCTTCGTAACCACTTCGACGCAGCTCAGCCTGAACCAAGCCAAGCAATTCGACATAACGTTGCTCAACAATCTCAGCCAAGGACTGTCGTGATAAATCTCTGGGTGGCCTATCACCAACACTAGGGACTTTTATTGTTTCATCAAGATCAGCAACAAACTGCGTAAGCGCACATGCATATCGAATCTTTATATCTTCGGCATATTGTGTCGGCGTGCGTAATGCCATAGCGATATCATTAGTGACTTGATCCCCCGCAATTGGGATATTTGCGGTATGTCGAATAGCCCCCGCGGTAAATACCGCTATGTCAGTTGTGCCTCCACCAATATCAATCAAGCAAACACCGAGCTCACGCTCATCATCTGTTAACACTGAATAACTTGAAGCCAACTGCTCAAGAATAATATTCTCGACATGCAGGCCACAGCGCTCGATACATTTTTCAATATTTTGTGCTGCATTCACTGCGCATGTAACTAAATGGACTTTGGCTTCTAACCGAACACCAGACATACCCAATGGCTCTTTAACCCCTTCCTGCGTATCAATTAGATAATCTTGCGGTAACACATGAAGGATTTTTTGATCCGCGGGGATAGCTACTGCTCGAGCAGCATCAATCACCCCATCGACATCAACCCGCATAACTTCACGCTCGCGAATAGCAACAATACCGTGTGAATTTAAACTCCGTATATGACTACCAGCAATTCCTGCATAGACAGAAAAAATTTGGCAGCCCGCCATCAATTCAGCTTGCTCAACTGCTCGCTGAATTGACTGAACTGTTGACTCAATATTAACAACAACACCTTTTTTAAGTCCTTTTGAAGGGTTAGTTCCTAAACCAATGATTTCAATTTCACCCTCTTCATTTTCTTCGCCGACAATCGCTACTACTTTCGATGTGCCGATATCCAAGCCAACTATGATTTTTCTTGCAGCAGGGTTAGACATTTTTGCTCTCCAATTATTAATATAAAATCTCAAAAATGAGATTAGTGATGTTTCACTTGGCCGATATACATTAACGATTGAGGAATCGATCGACCTTCTTTAACAGCAATACCATTTGCATAACGTAAGTCAATATTATTAATAACAGCTAACTTTTCCTTAAAAGGCGTATCGAGCAACGCCAGTAACCGCCGAAAACGAACCTTAATATCTTCAGCACCTAACACTAACCTTATGGCATCATTAATAACTAAAGTTATTTCACCTTGAGCTGTTCGAGTTTGCTCGGTGATATTCAAACCTTGTGCAATTAAAGGTTGCTGAAAAAAATTGAACCAGGCGATCATGTCTTTTATCTGATCAGCTCCAGAAAAATTATTCTGAGCTGACCCATGCTGGTCTATTAGCATCGGCAAATAATTAAACAACACAATAGATTTTGGCATGACTAAGTCACCGGTTGTGGTCAATAGATAATAATCATTCCAGCGTGCTACTGGCACATACTCATCAATACCAATAAACAATCGATTTGGCCATTCCCTTCTACCCTCAGCCCGCCTTACCCAAGTATGCGTTTCCAATGCCTGTTTTATATCCTCTAAATTAAGCCGCCAAAAACCTTCGCTAATATCTTTCTCAACCAAAGATAGCAATTCATTTTCAGAAGCTCCTTGTCGACCAGCATCCAGATTTGAACCTGTCTGCCCCGAAATAAAAATTTCGCCAGTTGGCATCTCTGCCATGAAGTTAAATACTGATAAAAAACCAGCCAAAAACAATAAAAAAATACCTAATGCAAAAATATTATGCATGGCATGTTTTTGACTTTGACTTCTTTCAATAGCCGTCTGTTTCGGCACAGCGCCGACTCGACTAATAGCACCTTTACGACTACGATTCCCTAAAAATATTTTTCTTATGACTTTCATTTATCATCCTCATAAGAAAGGCCGATAATTATTTTTATTAAATGATTAAAATCAATCCCAGCCGCCTTTGCCGCCATTGGGACAAGACTATGCGAAGTAAGCCCAGGCACAGTATTCACTTCAAGCAAGTAAAAATCCCCGGTCAGATGATCTTGCATAAAGTCAACCCTACCCCAATGCCTACAATCGAGACTGTCAAAGGCTTTTCGAGCCAAGCTCTGAAGGCGACTCTCATCCTCATCATTTAATCCACTCGGCACTAAAAAATCAGTATCATCATCATTATATTCTAGCCAATGTTGATTTTGATCTAAAAGAGGCTTGTC
>CALCNB010000303.1 GCA_937897785.1 uncultured Cellvibrionales bacterium
GTTAGCCTTATTCGATAGGCGGATAAGGACTTAACAAGCTCGGCAAGATCGCTCGATAGCCAAGGACACAATAAAGCCAGGGCTATTTCACCAACCAAATTGAGCGTGAGTCTTGCCAGTCATGCGCCGTCCTAAGAACGAGAAAAAGTAAAGTTTTGACCAACTAGCTGCTCAGATAAATGCCAAAGTGATTCAGCATTATCATAATTTTTTATGTAAGAGGCATAACCCGTTGTTGGGCCGGGCGACTCAATACCAACTTGGCAATCTTCAAGGTATAAGCCTCCCCTGCCTTCAAGTTCTGGCGCAGTAATCGCCCATACCTGTGTAGCTGCCCCGGCTTCAAGTGACTTCATAACAATGCCGCTATCCTTCATGCTAGAGCCCATTTCTGCAAAATCATCTGCTTGCAAATGCCGTGAAAGCTCTGTCATGATCGCGCCAGGATGCACTGCATTGGCATGACCATAAGGCATTCTTTTATTCAACTCTAATGCATAAAGCGCGTTCGCCGTCTTAGCTCGACCATAACTCAACCACTTGTTATAGGGCTGAGACTCAAAATTGGGATCAGCCAAATCAATATCTCCGTAACGGTGACCGCCTGAAGATAATATAGCCACTCTGCAATGGTCGGCCGTTAAAAGCTCAATAATATTATTGATGAAAACAAAATGCCCCAAATGATTGACACCAAACTGCCATTCAAAACCTTGTGCCGTTCGCTGCTCTGCACAAGCCATAACGCCAGCATTAGCAATAATATGGTCGACATGGTTATAACGTCGGTTAAGTTCTTCAGCAGCCTGCTTGCAACTCACAATATCGTCAAGATGCAACTCACAAAAGTCGACAACTGCAGCGGGATTACTGGCTAAAACAGCATCTTTTGCTGCCAAAAATTTCGCTTCAGATCGTGCGGTTAAAATCAAATTCGCGCCCACTTGTGCCAATGCAATGGCAGAAGCTAATCCTAGCCCGGTACTTGCGCCGGTAATTAATACCGTACGGCCTGTTAAGGAAATACCCGAAAGCACCTCTGCGGTTGTTGTTGACGCATTAAAATTCGACATTACCTCTACCTATTTTTTGTCAGATATTTTCATTCTTTGCTCAAGTCATACACAATACTCTCGCCGAGCATCTGTATTAGGGTCTAAAAAACTTAACTTATGGGCATGCAATTGCAAATCAAGCGCCTCATTCATTTTAGATGAAGCATGGCCATAAAGACGATCACCCACAACCGGAAAACCTAAAGCCGAAAGGTGACGACGTATTTGATGTTTGCGGCCCGTTTGTATTGCAACTTCCAACACCGTATAAGGCGAAGAGTATTGCCTCAAGATAGCTTCATTAGGCCAGCGATTGGATGACGGTTCATTAAGGTCTATATCCGCATCAGATCGACCAAGCACAGATTGAATAGTCGTTACGCTGGGCTTACCATCCAGCGGCATGTTAATTTTATAAGGCAGTGACAACTGGCAATACCCCTCAACAACGACCCTATAATGCTTCCGAGTTTGCCTGGTTTCAAATTGCGCTGCCAAATACGCGGCAACTTTTTTATTATGTGCAAGTACAGTTAAACCCGAGGTCATTCGATCCAAGCGATGAATCAAAAAACTTGGTCTTTGGGGTGAAAGGTGGATTTCAGCCCAACGGTACAAGGTCGTATGGTCTGACCATCGACTCCCTTGACAGAGCATACCAGCGGGCTTATTCCAAACGCTAAAATGACCACAATCTTCAATAAAAGTATAATTTAATTGAGGTAAAATTTCTTTTGCTTCATAAACCACCGATTCTCCAACAGGATCTTGTCGGCCTGTGATTAAATCAATAGGTCCAGAAAAGTTTTTTAACTTTTCAACTCTTTCATTGCTTCTTCTTCTCCAAT
>CALCNB010000304.1 GCA_937897785.1 uncultured Cellvibrionales bacterium
TAATAGTGCGCGCGACTTCGCACCTCACAATATTGCCAGCTACTTGCGTGACTTAGCGGCCAATCTTCATGCCTGGTATGCCAGTGGTTCGCAACAAAAAGAATGGCAGTTATTAGTCGCAGATGACAAACTGCGCAACGCACGCTTAACACTAGCTGAGGCCAGTCGTCAGGTCATCGAAAACGGCCTAAACTTACTCGGCGTGAGTGCGCCCACAAAAATGTAAAATGAAGACATCGTCTCACATAGCGTTAGTTAAACAGGCATCTTCCCCAGCCAAGGATACTATCGACCATGGTCAATAAAAAAAGTAACGTAAAACCAAAAAAGAACAGACCTCGCACAGGCCAGAAAAACTCAATTTCTAAGCTACGCATCGCATCGACCATCATTGTTGCGCTAACATTTGTTAGTGGCTTGTATTTTATCAGTGGAATAAAAGTCGACAATACCAGTAATAAGCAATCATCCACCGATCAAACCATTCCAGAGCAAGAAAAATCCTTGAACAGGAAACAGCAGGTATTTACTTTTTACGAAAGGCTGAAAGGCAATGCTGTCAATATCAAACAGCCCGAATCTTCTAGCAATGATACCGATGCAAAAAAAGAGACTGTTTATAGTATTCAAGCCGGCTCATTTAAAACAGAACAACAAGCCGAACAGCGGTTAGTCGAATTAACCTTATTAGGATTTGAACCTACCATTAGCGCATCCATTAATGCGTCAGGAAACCGCTGGCACCGAGTGATGATTGGGCCTTTTCCGTCACGTCGCGAAATGGCCGCAGCTCGGTCACAGTTAATGACCAATAAATTTGAAGCGATGGTAAGAGAAGAAACGCGATAACTTACCGTATAATGACCCACTGAATTTTAAAGGTACTAATGATGGAGCAATACAGAGGAACCACGATATTATCGGTGCGACGTAACGGCCATGTTGTTATCGGCGGCGATGGCCAAGTCTCTATGGGTAACACCGTGATAAAAGGCAATGCTCGCAAGGTTAGGCGCTTGTATCGCGGTGGCGTTATTGCAGGATTCGCCGGTGGCACCGCTGATGCCTTCGCCTTATTTGAACGATTTGAAGCACAACTCGAAAAATACCAGGGCCACCTAACAAGAGCCGCCGTCGAGCTGGCCAAGGACTGGCGAACCGATCGCGCGCTCAGGCGCCTAGAAGCACTATTAGCTGTTGCCGATGCCAAAACCTCACTGGTTATCACCGGCAACGGCGATGTTATTGAGCCGGAAGACAGTCTGATCGCCATTGGCTCAGGAGGACCTTTTGCTCAAAGTGCCGCCCGGGCATTACTCGATAATACTGATCTAAGCGCAGAAGACATCGTCAAAAAAGGGCTAACGATAGCCGGTGATATCTGTATTTATACCAACCACAACCACACCATTGAAAGCCTAGAGGCTGAACAGTAATATTTTTTGCCGCGGATAAAGAGGATAATCAGTTAGATGTCGATGACACCAAGAGAAATTGTTCATGAACTCGATAGGCATATTGTTGGGCAAAGCGCAGCTAAGCGAGCAGTCTCTATTGCTCTACGTAATCGATGGCGAAGGATGCAATTAGCTGAAGATTTTCGCGGCGAAATAACCCCTAAAAATATTTTGATGATTGGTCCAACGGGTGTCGGTAAAACTGAAATAGCCCGTCGTCTCGCCAAGCTCGCCAATGCACCTTTTATTAAAGTTGAAGCCACAAAATTTACCGAAGTTGGCTATGTCGGACGTGATGTTGAATCCATTATTCGTGATCTTGTCGATGTCGCCATTAAAAACCGTCGTGAAAGCGCCGTGGCTAAAGTTGACTACCGTGCTAGCGAAGCAGCAGAAGAACGCATTTTAGACGTACTGCTTCCTCCGGCAAGGGATATCGATGAAAACGACAAACAGACCCAGACCCGCCAACTCTTTCGAAAGAAATTGCGCGAAGGTGAACTGGATGAAAAAGAAATTAACATCGAGCTCAGTGATAGTCCTGTCGGTATTGAAATCATGGCACCACCTGGCATGGAAGATATGACCAACCAACTACAGGGTATGTTTTCTAACTTTACAAAAGATAAAAAAACCACTCGGAAGCTGATGGTTAAAGATGCTTTTAAGCAGTTGAAAGATGAAGAAGCTAATAAACTGATCAATCAAGATGAGCTTAAAGCTGATGCGATTCAAGCAGCAGAGCAAACCGGCATTGTCTTTATTGATGAAATTGATAAGGTGGCTAAACGGCAAGAAGCCAGTGGCGGTGATGTTTCTCGCGAAGGTGTGCAACGTGATCTTTTACCTTTAATCGAAGGCAGCACTGTCAGCACTAAGCACGGCTCGATCAAAACTGATCATATTTTATTTATTGCCTCTGGCGCTTTTCACTTGTCAAAACCTTCTGACTTAATCCCTGAATTGCAAGGTCGTTTACCCATTAGAGTCGAACTCGACCCACTGTCAGCAGATGATTTTGAAAAAATATTAACCGAGCCCCATGCCTCTTTAACCGAACAGTATCAAGCGCTATTAGGAACCGAGGGATTAAACCTCGAGTTTACCCCCGACGGGATTAGTCGGATTGCGAAGACTGCATGGCAAGTTAATGAAAAAACTGAAAACATTGGTGCGCGTCGACTGCATACTATCCTTGAACGACTTCTTGAAAGCGCGTCATTTGAAGCCAGCGACCTTAATGGTCAAAAAATAACTATCGATCAAGACTATGTCGATCAACAACTTCAGGCGCTCGCTGCAGATGAAGATCTCAGCCGATTTATTTTATAAATCAGAACATCACTAACTTAGCGAACAGAGCACATGGTGAAACCAGAGAAAATTCATTTACACAAGCGCTCTAAAAAACTTGAGCTTATCTATGCTGATGAGCAATATTTCACCTTGAATGCTGAGTACCTTAGAGTCTTCTCACCTTCGGCAGAGGTCAAAGGGCACCAGCCGAACCAAGCAACACTTCAAGTCGGAAAAAAAGACGTCGCTATAGAATCAATTATCGCTGTTGGTAATTACGCTATACAGATTTTTTTCGACGATCAACACAGCAGTGGTATTTATTCCTGGGAATACCTACACCAACTCTGCATTCATCATGATGAATATTGGCAACGCTACCTTGATCAATTGAGACAACAACAAAAATGTCGCGAAGCCAGCACTGAAATCATTAACGCCTCCAAGCTTTAGCCACATCGAGCAGTATTATCGATTTATTTTTTCATGCGAGAAGAAAAGTCCCAAGCCGTCAGCCAATTAGGTGAAATGCATAGCACATATTCATCATTACTTCGGCTTAACAGCCATTTTGCTAGATAGGACTCTGGATCAATCGCGTAGCGTTGAATAAGCCGCTCTAATAACCGTTCAGTATTGCCTAAGGTCATACTCACGATGCCTTGGCCGCGGACACCACTATAAGGCATACTGTCGGCGGCCACTTCAAAACCACATTTACTATTCAACAAGAATCGTTTTGCTAATAGTGATGATTTGTGAGTGGCGCAAAAAAAACAGTTGTCCTGATACAAGAACCACAGAGACGAAACCAAAGGAAAACCATCTGACCCAACGCTGGATATTCGTAAAGGTATTTTGCTGTTTGATAAAAAAATTTCAATTTCAGCTAAACTCATCTGGCTAGAAGCCTTAACGACTACAGATTGTTCAGTCATTGCTACACCCTTTCTTAAACAACACCTACGCCTACTCAAATAAAACGAACGCCTATAGAATACAACTTACTGTTTCGCTTAGCTATCAAAAATGTAAGGCATAAAAGCCCGCCTTTATACTATATTCCTTCGGGATCTCTTTCTATCAGACTCACCAAAAGGAAAAAACATGAGCACAATCGTTAATATCTTATTTGCTGTAGCAATGATGCCCATTATTCTCAATTTTATCAGTCATTATTTTAAGCATAAAGAATTCGGCGTGGTTGATAATAATAACCCTCGGCAACAGGCGGCCAGTCTCAGCGGTCCTGGCAGCAGAAGCATTGCCGCACAACAAAATGCTTGGGAGGCATTAGCACTTTTTTCAGCGGCTATTTTAGGTGCCTATCTCATGGGCGCCAGCGCTGAGCAGATGTTAATGCCTGCTTATATCTTTCTTGCGATGCGAATCGCCCACGCTCTCTGTTACTTGGCTGACTGGGCAATTTTACGCTCCATTGTCTGGATTATCGGCTTGATTAGCTGCATTTGGATCATTCAACTTGGCAGCTAAGCGCAGGGCTTTATGATGGCGGCTCATGACCTTGAAGTGACTGCCTGGTAAACCGGTCTGTTTTCTTGCCGCCTAGAAGGGTACAATACTGCCGACCAGCTAGTCGGATATTAGCTTTAGGTATTCAGCTCGGCAAAGAAAGAGGCAGCAATGAGCAACTCACACCCTGACAATCATTCATCGGTTGATACCAAGGAATCAACCACTACCCACTTTGGCTTTCAGCAAGTAGATAAAGACCAAAAAGCTGGATTAGTCGGGGAGGTATTCACCTCGGTCGCTAGTCGCTATGACATCATGAATGACTTGATGTCAGCTGGTATTCACCGCCTCTGGAAACGGTTTACCGTTGAAGTCTCCGCCGTTCGAAAAGGCCATCGAGTCCTTGATCTCGCCGGCGGCACGGGTGACCTCGCAGCCAAATTCAGTCGCCTAGTCGGCGATCAGGGTGAAGTCATTCTTTCTGACATCAATCAATCAATGCTGGCAACGGGACGCGATAAACAAACCGATTTAGGCAACACTGGCAATATCAGCTATGTACTAGGCGATGCCCAATATCTGCCATTTCAATCCAATTACTTTGATTGCGTGACGATTGGCTTTGGTCTGCGAAACGTGACCGATAAAGACTTAGCCTTACGGTCTATCTTGCGAGTGTTGAAGCCCGGCGGCCGGCTATTGGTATTGGAATTCTCAAAACCAGGCAACCCGCTCCTGTCGAAAATTTATGACAGTTACTCATTTAAACTACTGCCCAAAATTGGCAAGTTAATCGCTCAAGATGAAGATAGCTACCGCTACCTAGCTGAATCGATTCGCATGCACCCTGACCAAGAGACATTAAAAGGCATGTTAGAAGATGCCGGCTTCGTCGATTGCGAATACCACAACATGACCGGTGGTATTGTCGCTATTCATAAAGGCATCAAGGTATAGTCTGATCATCACGATATGAAAATAGACCCAACATTAATCGGCGCGAGTTGCGCCACACTTGAGCAAGCCATCAATCATAGCTTGTCGCTAGACTCATGCACGCAAGAAAAACTCGCTAATTATGCCGGTCGTGTTATTCAACTGCGCTGTACCCAACCAGAGCTAACCCTTTACTTTCGCATCGACTCAAGTATTAGCGTCCTGCAATATTTTGAAGGTGATGCCGATGCTGGGATTCAAGGCAGTCGAGGTGATTGGCTGGCGTTGCTTACTGCAGACGATCTGGCTTCAGCATTGATTAATGGTAAATTAGTGATTAGTGGTGATACTCAATTATTTATGGCATTAAAATCCATCGCTGAGAAAATTGAGCTGGACTGGGAAGGCCAACTTGCTACATTTATTGGCGATATTCCTGCTCATTTAGCCGGTCGAGTCGTGAATGCCGTGGGGGATTTCAGCCGACAAACCCAGCAAACAGCGAGACGAGCACTTGATGACTTTCTGCACGAAGAAGCGCGTTTACTGCCAGCTAAAATTGAATGTGAAAATTTCTACCAACGCTTAAGGGCATTGGAGATGAAAATTGATCGCATTGATGCAAAAATCAAACGCCAGCAGAAAAGCACCTCGCCACCCCTATCATGAAAAAATTTATTCGTATTCTTGTCATCTTACGCGTCATTGCTCGGTATCGCATTGACAACTTAGTACCGCAAAAAAATCTTAAACGGCCGATTAAGTGTTTGCTCAGTACCTTTAATCTCTTTAGCCAGCACGCCGATAATCGCGCGATTCGGCTGAGAATGGCATTGCAGGATCTTGGCCCTGTATTTGTTAAATTCGGACAGTTGCTATCAACTCGCAGAGATTTATTGGCGCCCGATCTGGCTGACGAGTTAGCTCTGCTTCAAGATCAAGTACCGGCTTTTGATAGCAGCAAATCTGTCGCTATTATAGAAGCTGCATTGGGTCAATCCGTCAATGAGGCGTTTGCAGACTTTACCGTCGAACCCATGGCATCTGCTTCGGTGGCACAAGTTCATGCTGCCACACTGCATGACGGTAGAGACGTGGTGGTTAAAGTCATTCGTCCTGATATCGAGAAAGTGATCGCTAAAGATATCGCCCTACTGTTCCTAATTGCCGGCATAGTCGAAAAATTTTCTCTCGATGGTAAACGGCTTCGCTTAACGGAAGTGGTCAGCGATTATGAACATACTATTTTTGATGAGCTTGACTTAAAACGCGAAGCAGCCAATTGCGCGCAGCTCAAGCGCAATTTTGAAGCCACTGAAGAGCTTAGTAAATTATTGTTTATTCCCGCCGTCATCTGGGATCTTAGCACTATCGACATTATGGTCGTCGAACGAATATACGGTATCCCCGTCTCTGATATTGACGCGCTCAACGCCAATAACACGAATTTAAAAGCCCTAGCAGAAAGTGGAGTAAAAATATTTTTTACTCAGGTCTTTGAGCATAATTTTTTTCATGCTGACATGCACCCTGGCAATATTTTTGTCGATAGAGAAAATCCTGAATCGCCCCGCTATATTGGTATTGACTGCGCGATTATGGGTTCACTGTCAGATTTTGATCGTTACTATTTAGGCCGTAATCTTCTCGCTGTGTTCAATCGTGATTATGCCCTAGTTGCTAAATTACACATTGAATCAGGCTGGGTACCGGCAGGCACCAATCAATACGCTTTCGAAGGTATGATTAGAAGTGCCTGTGAACCTATTTTTGAAAAGCCTTTGTCTGAGATCTCATTTGGCACGCTGTTGATTTACTTGTTTCAAGTCGCCAGCCGGTTCGGCATGCAAGTACAGCCATCGTTAGTCTTATTGCAAAAAACCTTGCTTAATATTGAAGGTCTAGGCAGGCAGCTGTACCCTGAGCTAGACCTTTGGGCCACGGCTCACCCCTTCCTTGATAAATGGATGGCTCAACATTATTCACCCAAAAGACTACTTAAAGAACTTAAAAATCAATCACCTGCATTACTTGAAGCACTGCCGGGCCTGCCAGATTTACTGCTAAAACAACTGCACCAAGCCAGTCATGAGCGCGTTTCATCACAGGAATTAAAAGCCAGCATTGATAACATTGAATCGCAGCTGCGCAAACAACGCTTATTCCACTCAGGCTTGGCTATTTTTGCCTTGCTCGGTACTCTCGTCTACTTGGCCTCACACTGAAGAAATCGGCAAAAAGTGTTGGCGACTATTATCTAATGACGGGATCTGTGATTTAATAGCATCACCTTTATGAGAAACTAACTGTTTGATCAATGTCGCTATGAATAAATCAACCGATTCGCTAATTGATCGTATCAACTGGAATAGCCAAGGCTTGATTCCTGCTATAGCTCAAGACGCTGAAACCAAAAAGGTTTTAATGCTGGCTTGGATGAATGCGGACGCATTGGCCGCCAGCCTAGATCGTGGCGAAGCCATTTACTGGTCTCGCTCGAGGCAACGGCTCTGGCATAAAGGTGAATCGTCAGGCCATACGCAACAAATCATTGACATGAGACTTGATTGCGATGCCGATACACTGTTGTTACTGGTTGAACAAAAAGGCGGTATTGCCTGCCATACGGGTCGTGAAAGCTGCCTGTACCAGCAATTTTCAACCGAACAGAATCAATGGGTTGCAGTTGAACCAGTCATCAAAGATCCCGATGCTATTTATCCAACCAAATGATCGTATAACCTCTTTATTTAGAGCAAAATTATGAGTGATATCTTGCAACAACTAAGCAAACTAATCGATCAGCGTAAACAAGCATCGACAGAACAGTCGTACGTTGCACAGTTGCATGCTAAGGGCTTAAATAAAATCCTTGAAAAAGTCGGTGAAGAAGCAACAGAGGCTATCTTAGCTGCTAAAGATTGCAGTGAACTTACCGACCAACAACATTCAACCAGCGCTAAGCAGACACTGATTAACGAGACAGCTGACCTATGGTTCCATAGCTTAGTCATGCTGTCACATTTGGACTGTAGTGCCAGCGACGTACTGAACGAACTGGAACGCAGAGAAGGCACCTCAGGCATTACTGAAAAAGCCTCGCGAGACGCGACTTAAGTAAAAATAGTGAAGGCTTCAACTCAATGATAGGAGAAAGGCAATGGGTCTTGGCGGTATAAGTATTTGGCAACTATTAATCGTGTTAGCCATCGTAGTGATGATTTTTGGCACTAAGCGATTAAAAAATATCGGCGGCGATTTAGGCAGCGCGATTAAAGGCTTCAAAAAATCAATGGCGGATGATGATGTGGCTGAGTCTACCAGCGACGATAACGCAGCCAACAGTGAGCCACCTGAAAAAGACCAGCAGTAATTAGGCTTCAACTATGGATATTGGTCTGCAAGAATTATTTTTGATTAGCGTTATGGCGCTGATAATTCTTGGCCCTGAAAGGCTGCCTAGCACTATGAAGCAGATCATGATCTGGGCGAGCAAAATAAAAAATAGCTTTAACTCAATTAAAAAAGAGTTTGAAAATGAGTTAGATCTCGACGGTATTCAGCAACAGATTCATAATGAAAAAATTCTTAAAGAGCTCGGCGAGCCAATCGAACAGTTAGAAGAAAATGCCAAAAAACTCCAGCAATCACTACTAGACCTAGACGCGTCTAGCAATGATTTAATGGCTGATATAACCGATAAAACTGAATCTGAAAAATAAAACAACCCACTGCAATGAAATGGCATCTATGTCTTCGCAAACTGACACATCAACCGTTCAAGAAAACCCTGCTGAGCAAGAACAGCCTTTAGTTCATCACTTGCTCGAGCTAAGAACACGGCTGTTAAAAAGTATCGCTGCAATTGCTGTGGGCTTCCTTTGCTTAGTCTTCTTTTCTAACGATTTATACAGTTTTTTTTCAGCGCCTATTCAAGCACTATTACCCGACGGCAGTACAATGATTGCTACCGATGTAGCGTCACCCTTCTTTGCCCCTTTTAAACTGACTGCTTTTTTGGCACTTTTTTTAGCCATGCCCTATGTGCTATTTCAAGTTTGGTCTTTTATTGCGCCAGGCCTTTATGAAAAAGAAAAAAAACTGGCCATGCCGCTGTTCATTAGCTCGGTGCTTTTATTTTATCTCGGTATTGCTTTTTGCTACTACATCGTTTTTCCACTGGTGTTCGGCTTCTTTACGAGTGTTGCGCCAGTGGGAATTAGCGTCACGCCAGATATTAATAGCTACCTAAACTTTATTTTAAAATTATTCTTTGCTTTTGGCTTAGCTTTTGAGATTCCCGTAGCCACCGTTATCCTAGTCAGGACGGGCATCACTAGCCATTCAGCGCTGGCAAAAAAACGCCCCTATATTATTGTCTGCTGTTTTATTTTTGGCATGTTGCTCACTCCGCCGGATGTGATATCTCAGTCACTGCTGGCGATCCCTACATGGCTTTTATTTGAATTTGGCTTGATACTGAGTCGCTTTATCAGCGTCAAGTCATAATTAATCCAACTCGAGAGTATTGATATTATTATGCCATTCACGAAAAAAGATTTACCCATTAATGTTGATGCAATCAAAGGCTTTCTTGCTGATGATGAGGGTGAGGCCTTATTTGCGGCCGCATCAGAAAGTATAACTTTAGGTCCCTGCTTAGAAGTCGGCAGTTACTGCGGGAAATCTACTGTCTATCTGGGCGCTGCTTGCCAGCAAAAAAATGGCATTGTCTATGCGATTGATCACCATCGAGGCTCCGAGGAACATCAACTGGGAGAGGAATACCACGACAGTGATTTATTCGATGCGCAAGCACAACTCATGGATACCTTTAAAGAATTCAGACGAGTCATGCGAGAGGCTAAACTGGAAGACACGGTGATACCGATTGTGGCTGCTTCAAAGTTAGCATCGACAAACTGGTCGACGCCTCTTGGCATGGTGTTCATTGATGGCGGCCATAGCTTAGACGCCGCAATGGCTGATTACCGCGCTTGGGCAACCCACGTGTCAGTCGGTGGCATTTTAGCAATACACGATATCTTTCCCGACCCAACGCAAGGCGGGCAAGCACCCTATACCATTTGGAAATTGGCTAAAGCATCTGGCTTGTTTGAAGAACTACCCACCGTCAATACCTTAGGCTTATTTCGACGAATCTAACCGTTACCCATAGACTCATCTGACGATGCATCTAATAACTCTACACTGGTAAATAATTTTGCAGCGGCCGTATGTTCTGTTAGCGCATCGGCAGCCAGTAAAATAGCACCGGCAGTCCAGGTTGGCTTTTCGTCTGGCCATAGTAAATCTTGAACAAATTGATAGCCTGTCCAATAAGAGCCATCGTCTAACTGCCATTGGTGCAAATAACTGTAAATTTCAACTGCACGCGCATGATCACCCGCCGCTAGCAAGGCCATGGTTAGCTCACAAGATTCCGCCACCGTCACCCAAGGTTCATCGGATACGCAGCGACAACCCATACCCTGCTCGACAAACTCATCCCAACGGGCCTGTAAATGTTGGCTGGCTTGTGATTTTGGGATCACCCCAGTTAGCACGGGATAAAACCAATCCATTGAATAACGCGATTTACTTTCCCAAGTGCGATCAAAACGATGCGGCTTAGTTCTTAACGCCTGACCCAACTTTTCTCGCGCCATCAACCACTCGGGGCGAGGCAACCTCATGGCTATAGCAATATTATGAGCACATTCAAGACTTTTG
>CALCNB010000305.1 GCA_937897785.1 uncultured Cellvibrionales bacterium
AGAAATAAACTACGCACGACTCTCAGTGACCGACCGCTGTGATTTCCGCTGCGTGTACTGTATGGCTGAAAAAATGACCTTTGTTCCTAAAAAAGACGTACTGTCACTTGAAGAGCTTTATCAAACTGCCGCTGCTCTGATCGCCAGTGGGATCAGAAAAATTCGACTGACCGGTGGAGAGCCATTGATTCGCAATGACATCATGTGGTTAATTAAAAAAATTAGCCGGCTAGAAGGACTTGAAGAGTTGACACTAACGACCAATGGTTCACAGCTTGTTAAATACGCTGAGCAACTCAAAGCCTGTGGTGTTAGGCGAATTAATATTAGTCTTGATACATTAGACGCAGATAAATTTCAAACGATTACTCGTACAGGTAAATTACAGCCGGTTCTTGACGGTATTGATGCGGCAATTGACGCTGGCTTTGAATCCATTAAATTAAATAGTGTTATCTTAAAAAATCGCAATGACGATGAAATCATTCCATTAATTAACTTCGCAAAAAAAAGATCAATCGATATTGCTTTTATTGAAGAGATGCCACTTGGGGATATCGTAGAGCATGACCGCTTATTAGCTTTTTGTTCCAGCGATGAGATACGTCAAATCATTGAGCAAGAATTCTCACTAACGCCAAGCGATAAAAAAACTAACGGGCCTGCTAAATACTTTAGCTTGGCAAATAGCCCGACAAAGATCGGCTTTATTTCACCGCACAGCCATAATTTTTGCGGCGATTGTAATCGTATCAGAATCACTGTCGAAGGTCAGTTATTACTTTGCTTAGGCAACGAACATTCAGTTGATCTACGCAGCCTATTGCGCAACCAGCACTACCATCAAGATCAACTCATCCAAGCTATTAAAAATAGCATGGCGATTAAACCCGAACGGCATTATTTCAACCTAGCGGAACAACCACAGATTGTTCGGTTTATGAATGCGACTGGCGGTTAACAAACTATTCATTCCTTTTACAATTTTATTAGGGCAATAACATGACCAACAGCACAGCCAAGCATCCAGAACTCAGTTGCTATTTATTACCCGGTCATACGACCTCTCCCGCTGACGCTATCACTGAAGCCCAACAAGCCGAAACATTAGGTTTAGGTAAAGTGTGGCTCTCTGAACGCTTTGATGTCAAAGATGCAGGTGTTATTTGTTCAGCAGCACTCGCCAGCACCTCAGCGATTCGTGTGGCTACCGCAGGAACCAACCTGCACACCCGTCACCCGATGGTGCTAGCAACGATGTGCAGCTCATTACACTACTTGTCTGGTGGTCGCTTTACACTAGGCCTAGCCAGAGGAGTCAGTATTCGCAATGAACTAATGGGTCTTAAATCGGTTAATAACCAACAATTTGTCGAAGGTATCAACATACTTCGACAACTGTGGCGAGGTGATAAAGTCATGGGCTATGACGGACCGATGGGTCACCTACCCTACCTCAGCATGGGTGATTGGCTAGATGCCAATATCCCTATTCATTTTGTTGGTTTTGGTGCAAAAAGTTTGCGCTTTGCCGGTGAACACTTTGATGGTGCTCACCTGCATACCTTTATCACCGATCACGGCTTACGAAGAGCGAAAGCCATGCTCAATGAAGGCGAAGAGAAAGCAGGCAGAGCTCCGAATACAGTGAAAATGTGGCCGGTATTAGCTACAGCACTTAACCCTAGCCGCGAAGACTACCTGCGTAAAATGGTTGGTCGAATGGCCACTTATATGCAGGCTCCCGGTTATGCCGAAATGCTTATTGCACTGAATGAGTGGGATACCGAACCGTTGGAAGCCTTTCGCGCCAACAAAACTGTCAGCTCAATAGCCGGCGGTATTGACAGTGTTGCCACGCTAGAGCAACTCGATGAAATTAGCACACTGATTCCAGACGAATGGTTACCCTCTGCTTCAGGTAGCGCTGAACAGTGTGCCTTAGCCTGGAAGAATCAATTAGATAACGGTGCCGATGGGGTGGTGATACACGGCTCTACGCCCAAGGAATTTGCGCCGGTAATCAAAGCCTACGAAACCTTAAAAGCGCAAGCCAACTAACCTTGCTGCCAATCAAACGCAACAAGCGTTTGGCTTTTCAAACCCGATAGTATTAAAGTTAGCGCCTTAGCCAGTTCGTCGGGCGTATAAGCTAATGGCGGCAATACTCCCCATACCGGTTTGGGCCATGCTGGGTCATGATAAAAGCGGGCAATGTGATGGATATGGAGTTGCGATACGATATTCCCTAGCGCAGCAATATTTAATTTGTCCGCCTTAAACTGCCCCTGCAGTAATTGAGAGGTCATATTGGATTCTAGCTGATATTGCTGCTGGTCATGGTCATTAAGTTCAATTAATTCACGGATTGATGCCCGTCTTGGCACCAATATCAGCCAAGGATAATTAGCATCATTCATGAGCAGCATGTCACAAAGAGGCAATGCGGCTACGCGTACTGTGTCTCGTTCTAATTGTGAGTCTATTCTGAACATCTTCCAACCTATTACAATAATTGCGGCTACCATTTTATCATAAGCAGCCTGAAATTATTCCTTATATTCTCTGCGCTAAAACCCTCGCTATCCAATACTTGCGAGGCCCTGTATTTTTACGTTAAGGTGCTAGTTAAGCTTAACAAGAATACGCCCAACCAGACTGATGATCATAGCGAGCAATGTATGAAAGCCACCGACGTTAAAAAAGGCAATGTCATTGAACATAATAATAATGCCTATCAAGTCCGTGATATTGAAAAGTCTTCCGCCCAAGGCCGTGGTGGCAATGTGACCTACCGTTTTACGCTCTATTCAATAGCCAATGGCTCAAAACTAGATCTTAGTCTTCGAGCGGATGATGAATTATCGGAGCTCGACTTAATTCGCCGCGAGAGTAGCTTCTCTTATATGGATGGCGATGCCTTTGTATTTTTAGATAATGAAGATTATTCTTCTCACACCATCGACGCTGATCAGGTGGGTGATATGGCAAAGTATATCAGCGAGGGTTTGGACGGCGTTTTTGTGCAAATCATTGATGATAAGCCAATCGGCATTCAGTTGCCGGCTAGCGTTGTACTGGAGGTTATCGATACCCCTCCCGAATTAAAAGGCGGCTCAGCGACTAAACGCTCAAAGCCCGCCGTACTGAGTACAGGTATTGAGATCCAAGTACCGGAGTACATTGTAAACGGCGAAAAAATTACTGTCTCTACTACAACCGGTGAATTTGGCGGTCGTGCTTAATCGCTGCGGTTGGTGTGGCGATGATGCCGATTACCAACGCTACCATGACCATGAGTGGGCAGTGCCGGCCTTTGACGATCAATTATTATTTGAAATGCTTATTTTAGAAGGTGCTCAAGCGGGTTTAAATTGGCTGACTATATTGCGTAAGCGTGAAAATTATCGACAGGCTTTCGATTATTTTGATCCGCATAAAATCGCCGCTTACGATGAAAAAAAAATTCAGCAGTTAAAAAATAATTCGGGCATTGTTCGTCATTCACAGAAAATTCGTTCGGCTATCAATAACGCCCAATGCTATTTAATTCTTTGCCAACAAAAAAACAGCTTTTCTGATTACCTCTGGGATTTTGTTGACTATAAACCCATACAGAATCATTGGCGTGAATTGAAAGATATTCCCACTACTACGCCATTATCTAAGACGCTAAGTAAAGACCTAAAGCAGCGTGGCTTTTCATTCGTCGGGCCAACAATCACCTATGCTTTTATGCAAGCCGTTGGATTGGTCAATGACCACTTGACCAGCTGCCACCGCCATCCCAACCACGACACGATTCCTCGTTAGGGTGTTAGGGCGCTACAGCCTCCCAGCTGTCAAAACCGTATGGCGCATGCAGACCGAATAATGCATTTTCATGCATGCCATAGCCAATCTCACCCGTAGACAACTCCCAGCGGCAAAGCATTTCGTTGAGCCCTTGGATTTCAGCAAACTGCGCCGCATTGGTCATATCCCATTTCTGACCCGTTACGGTTAAAGGCCCCTGATAACAGCCCAGAGAATGCGGCTCACCGGGGCGATAACCAGAGCCTCCTAATAAGTAATTGGTTCTCAATGGTGTGCCGACTGCCACAATATCGGAATGCGCAAAACTAATAATCGTTTTGCTAATTTCTCGGGTTCCCGTTTTAAAAGTGATCTCATGCTTTGGGCTACCGAGATGAATCACCGGCTCATCAAGACCATAGCGCGGCACTTTCACCGCTTCTTCTAACATGCGGTTACCTTGGCCATCCTCATCAAAATATACTTTAATCATGTAATCTTTAAATTGCATCGGAATCCAATTATGAAAATGGCCAAATTTATCCAACTCTCGATACTTTGACTTTATGCCCTCTGGCTCTACTTCGCCGACATTGGGTCTGACACCCCAAGAGTGATCGCGAGCACCCATCCAGCGGTCAGGCGTGACGTCATAGCGCTGACCAGCGACAGTAATATATCCCGTATAATTTCCTACCTGCGCAAAACGCGTGGTGTGTTCGGTGAGACGATTACCGGTACGGCGATAAGTAACAGGTTCTTCTAATGCTGGCACAAAACCATCAAATGTAATATCAAAGTCGATATCCCATTCATTAGGCTCACACCACATGCGAATTTTTTTGAGTCCTTCGAGTACTTCAACGCCGAACGGCCCTACTGTCGTATTAAGACGATCGTTACCTAACTCTCTGGACGCCCTAACGACATAGTGGTGGTCACCATGAGAAACCGTCACAAAGGCATCAATGACACCGAGATTAGGGTACTGCCCCATACCCGCGACCAAAAAGAGCTCATCGTCACAACCATGGCAATTAAAATAATAACGATCATAGAAATTACGGTCGCCAGTATAAACATGATCGAAGGTATCGGGTGTCTGATGAGCAAGTAAATCATCTAGTGGGCTAAGTGGCATAGTTACTCCTACAAATTCAAAGTCCGTCCATCTATAAATGGAACCGTTATTAGATCAACATAGGATAATAATCTCTGGAATCAAGAAATTCGATTACAGCGTAGAAAGTCAGGACAAAGAAAAAAGCATAATCCGTCAGAGCATCAACGGTACCATTGAGGAATATCTGCACCCAAGGCTCGCAGTATTTCGTCGATCATTGATAAGGTAAGGCCCCAAATGACATTACCTTGGTAACGATAACAAGGCATTTCAATTTTTCGATCTTGGTATTTCATTTCATAGACACCGCGGTTTTCAAGTGCTGCAAAAAAACTTAATGGCACCCACACGGTATCCGCAACCTCATGATTAGCAACTAATTTGGGCTTATTCTGTAC
>CALCNB010000306.1 GCA_937897785.1 uncultured Cellvibrionales bacterium
ATATTCGTTCGTTCAGAACCAAGAATTAAGGATTCAAAAATAGAAATAATTAATGCAGATTTTAATAATTTAAAAAAACATGTTGAAGATATTAAAACTACCGTGGCCTATGCTCAGCAGCAAGGTTTGTCAGTGAATGTTTATTTTGAAGATTGGTCCAATGGCTATGCCGATAGCCCTGAGTATGTTTATGGTTTAGCGGCAGCGTTAGAAGATTCTGGTATTGATCATATCATGTTGCCCGACACCTTAGGCGTTATGTCGCCTGCCGAGGTTTACGACAGCTTGCTTGATATGACTCAACGTTTTCCGAGCCATAATTTTGATTTTCACCCTCATAATGACTACGGTCTTGCGACGGCGAATGTGATGGCGGCAGTTAAGGCCGGAGTCACTAGTGTTCATTGCACAGTAAATTGCTTAGGTGAGCGTGCGGGCAATGCTTCTTTGGCCGAAGTGGCAGTGGTGCTAAAAGATAAGATGGATCTGTCGCTGAATATTGATGAGTCACATATTGTTGGTGTGAGTCAAATGGTGGAAAGTTTCTCTGGTAAGTTTGTTGCTAGTAACACACCCATTTTGGGTTCTGATGTCTTCACACAAACGGCAGGTATTCATGCCGATGGGGATGTAAAAGGTAACCTCTATGTTAGCAGACTTTACCCTGAGCGCTTTGCAAGAAAGCGAACTTACGCACTGGGTAAAATGAGCGGTAAGGCCTCGTTGCAGAAAAACTTAGAGGAAA
The DNA here is from genome assembly GCA_937897785.1 of uncultured Cellvibrionales bacterium. GTDB lineage: Bacteria > Pseudomonadota > Gammaproteobacteria > Pseudomonadales > UBA7434 > UBA7434. The sequence goes on from CALCNB010000306.1 coordinate 746, forward strand.
TAGGGGTATCGCTATCCGTCGAAGACCAGCGCCGCGTATTAGACAGAGTGGTTCAGTTAGGGGATTCTAAGCAACGCATTACCACTGATGACCTACCTTTTATTATTGCTGACGTCTTAGAGAGTAATGATTACCAACATGTCGTTCTGACTCATTGCGATCTCAAAAGTGAATGGAATCAGCAGGCTTATGCCGATATCCAATTAGAGATTGATGGTCAATCTTATGCCGCTAGCGGAGCCGGTAACGGTGGATTTGATGCCTTTACTTCGGCGGTCAATTCGATATTAACTGAGCTCGGCATGCAATTGCCAGAATTGCTTGACTATAAGGTGCATATCCCGCGTGGTGGCCAGACCAGCGCCTTAACAGAAGCCAGTATTACTTGGCAGTTAGACGGTAAGATGAAAACTACCACCCGTGGCATGCATGCTAACCAAGTGTTTGCCGCGATTGAAGCCACCTTGCGCTTGCTTAATCGCTTATTGCATGATCGCGTTCAGTAATCCTTGCAGCGGTTACTGTTGAGCCAGTAACTTTTCGGCGACTTTGTCGCCAAATTCATGGGTTTTTAGCATGGTGACATCGGCACCTGACTTGGACAAATCAGCTGTTGAAAAGCCATCGGCAAACACACCTTGCATCGCATCCCAGACATTTTTGGCTTCTTCATGCATGCCGAAGCTGTATTCCAGCATCATCGCAAATGAGCCAATCATGGAATAGGGGTTGGCAATGCCTTGGCCAGCGATATCAGGTGCAGAACC
>CALCNB010000307.1 GCA_937897785.1 uncultured Cellvibrionales bacterium
TAGAAGACAAATTTTACCGGGCAAAGAAAAAGTCGTTGATGAGCTACGCAAGCTTGCAAAAAATGCTGACTCGATTGTGCTCGCGACGGATATGGACCGTGAAGGAGAGGCGATTGCTTGGCATTTACGTGAAATTATCGGTGGTGACGATGATCGCTTTCAACGGGTCGTTTTCAATGAAATCACAAAAAAGGCCATTAACGCGGCTTTTGAAGAGCCAGGTGAGCTTGATATGCATCGGGTATACGCCCAGCAGGCAAGACGTTTTTTAGATCGCGTCGTTGGCTTTATGGTCTCACCTCTGCTATGGGCTAAAGTGGCCCGCGGTCTCTCTGCAGGGCGGGTACAGTCGGTTGCGGTCAAGTTGGTTGCTGAAAGAGAACGAGAAATTCGTGCGTTTATTCCAGAAGAGTATTGGGATTTATTTGCCGATTTAGCCGGTGACGCAGGCACGCTTCGGATGCAGGTGACCCGAGCAAATGATCAGAAATATCGTCCCACCAGTCAACAGGAAAGCGATGCTGCTTTAGCAGCGCTTAACAGTGCAAGTTTTACTATCGCTAAGCGTGAGGACAAGCCGACTACGTCAAAGCCGTCTAAACCGTTTATCACCTCCACCTTGCAGCAAGCGGCAAGTACTCGCTTAAGTTTTAGTGTTAAGAAAACAATGATGATGGCTCAGCGCTTATACGAGGCGGGTTATATTACCTACATGCGTACTGATTCAACCAATCTCAGTGCCGATGCCGTAGCAGATTGTCGACAATACATTGACAAAAAATACGGCGCTGCCTACCTACCAGAAACTCCTATTCTTTACAGCAGTAAAGAAGGTGCGCAAGAGGCACACGAAGCAATTAGGCCATCTGATGTTAATGTCATGCCCAGCGATATTGTTAAGATTGATCCTGATGGTGTCAGGCTTTATGAGTTGATTTGGCGTCAATTTGTTGCCTGTCAGATGACGAAGGCTGAATTTACTAGTACCAGCTTGGTCGCCAAGGCGGGGGATTTTGAGTTAAGAACCAGTGGTCGGGTCATTCGATTTGATGGTTTCACGCGCGTGCAACCGCCCATGTCAAAAAAAGAAGAAGATCGTGTATTGCCTGACTTTAAGCAAGGCGATAGTTTAACGCTTAAAAAACTGGATCCCAGTCAGCATTTTACCAAGCCAACCGCGCGCTACTCTGAGGCGGCATTGGTTAAAGAGCTAGAAAAACAAGGTATAGGACGGCCATCAACCTATGCGGCAATTATTTCAACGATTCAAGACCGAGGTTATGTGCGGGTAGAGAATCGTCGTTTTTATTGTGAAAAAATGGGTGACATTGTGACTGAGCGCCTCTCTGAAAGTTTTGGTGATCTAATGGATTATGGCTTTACGGCCGAGATGGAAGAAAAACTTGACGCCATTGCAGATGGAAAAAAAGTCTGGTCTGATGTGCTCAATGATTTTTATGAAGATTTTAGTGGTAAATTATCTGCGGCTCAGGCTGAAGTCGACGACGGCGGCATGCGCAATAATAATCCTACTAGCGTGCCTGCCATTATCTGTCAGCACCCAGATTGTACGGGTACGCGCGTCATGCAAATTCGAACCGGTACCACGGGTGTATTCTTAGGCTGCTCCGGTTATGCCTTGCCCCCTAAAGAGCGTTGCAAGCATACGGTCAATTTAATTTCTGGTGACGAAGTTGTTAGCGCCGATGCCGATGATGAAGCAGAATCGCGCTTGCTGATTAATAAGCGCCGCTGCCCGCTTTGCAACACGGCAATGGACAGTTATTTAGTTGATGAAACACGTAAGTTGCACGTCTGTGGTAATAACCCTGACTGTGAAGGTTATGAAGTTGAACAGGGTCAATTTAAAATTAAGGGTTACGAAGGCCCTGTGTTAGATTGCGATAAATGCGGCTCCGAGATGCAGCTTAAATCGGGTCGATTTGGCAAGTACTTTGGTTGCACGAATGAGGCTTGTAAAAATACTCGTAAACTATTGCGCAATGGCGAGGCAGCTCCGCCTAAGATGGATCCCGTGCCGATGCCTGAATTGGCATGCCTCAAAGTTGACGATACTTATATTTTACGAGACGGTGCTGCCGGTATATTTTTAGCGGCCAGTCAGTTCCCTAAGAATCGCGAAACGCGAGCACCCTATGTTGATGAGATTCTGCCGCATAAAACCGAGATTGACCCTAAATATCATTTTTTGATGGAGGGGCCTGTTAAAGATCCCGAAGGTAATCGCGTCCAGATTCGTTACCAACGAAAAACCAAGCAGCAGTATTTGATGACCGATGTCGACGGTAAGGCAACTGGTTGGCGGGCTGATTTCGAGAGTGGTCAATGGGTCATTACCGACAAAGTTGCCACTAAAAAAGCTTCGTCCAAAAAGAAGTCGGCCGCTAAGAAAAAAGCTACGGCTAAGAAGAAAGCGCCAGCCAAGAAAAAGGCCGCTGCTAAGAAAAAGGTCGTTACTGAGAAAAAATAGTTGTTGAGAAAAATAAAATTAGTAACACTGAGCGCTATAGCGAGTTAGATATTTTTTGGTTCAAGCTTAGTGCTTAGGCGTTTAATAATCATCTTATTTCTTGGTGTGATTCACTTTACTGAAAAGTGTTAATGCCTCTTAAATGCTTCCTGACCCTACTAAGCTGTTATTTTATATAGGTAAAATGGAGCTTTTACTGTTTTACTCACTGTCATTAATTCTTAATAACAGTCACATATAGCTGTTATCTTTACTGCAATTCTGATTGAAAAATGTTAAAATGTCAGCTGTTTATTGATGTAGGGGTTATTTGTGTCTTCTTTTTTAGAAATTGTCGAGTTAGTAAATGGTGATATCGTATTGCAACGAGCAGACGGTGACGGCGAACCATTGATGACGATTCGGTTTTCCGATGAATCAAAAGGGTATATGCCTAATGGCCGATTAGAAGTAGCTCGAGCGATGATCCATGCGGGTATCGAGACGGCCTCAGAAATGCAGTTTGTAAAATCAGAGCTCGAAGAAGACGATACAGAAACTGAATCTCACAGAATACTTCACTGATTCGAATGGCGAGTCTTTTGACAGATTATCGCCGGATCACGCCCACGCTTAAACCTTCAATTTCAAAATGCTGAACGCGAAGATCAACCTCGATGACACTGTAATCTGCATTCTCTGGCTCTAGTTCTATCAGATGTTTGCTACGGGTTTTTTTGAATCGTTTCACCGTGACTTCATCATCAATTCTGGCGACCACAATGTCGCCATTATTGGCTTGATTAGTTTTGTGCACTGCTAGCCAATCACCATCGAAAATACCAATATCTTGCATGCTTTCGCCAGCGACCTGTAATAGAAAATCGGCTCTAGGCTGGAAAAAACTCGGTGAGATGTCACAGTAATCATCAACATGTTCCTGTGCTAGGATGGGGCTGCCTGCGGCCACTCGACCGACCAAGGGGATCCCTTTGGGTGTGTCGGCAGTCAAGCGAATCCCTCGCGATGCGCCGGGTATAATTTCTATCGCTCCTTTTTTCGCTAGGGCTTTTAAATGCTCTTCTGCTGCATTGGCTGATTTAAATCCAAACTCGCTGGCAATATCAGCACGGGTTGGGGGGAAGCCAGTTTGTTGGATATAGTCACGTATTAAATTTAAGATTTGCTCTTGCCGCGTGGTTAATTTCATTACCCGCATCCTATGTAGTCGAGGCATTCGAAGAGGTTGTTACCGGCCACGCTTGTTTTTGCGGTGCACGAATCAAACAACTGTTTATAATCACATACTGTAATTATAAACAGTTTTTGGGGTAAGGCAAGTCCTCGTTCGTGATCAGCGTCAGTAGATGAAATAAGGCTGGTTGTTATTTATCCTTTCACATGTAGGTTTACACATGCATTTATCAAAATTAGGTCTATTCTTAAGCTTGTATTGATTGTTTAGACAATAAGATTTTTGACTAGGAGAAAAAGCACATGAGTGCTCATTGCCCATCGTGTGGCCAGCCAGCGCTTGCGCTGTGGAAAAAAGCCTTTTTGAGTCCATTGGCGCCCGTGCCATGTGAATCCTGTGATATTGAATTAAAAGTGACCTGGGCTGCCTATTTAAGGGCGATCTCGATGGGCAGTATCCTCTTTTTATTAGCTTATTTACTGCTTGAGACCGATTCCCTGATGCAGTATGCCGGTTTCGGTATGGGCTTTATTGTGATGTTGATTGGTCAGGTCTATTTTATGCCCTTAGAGCCAGTTGTTGATCATAGCAATAATGACTCTGTCGATGGATAGCAGACGAACCGCTTTATATGCTGATCACAGTTGAGTAAATCAATCATGACGAACAAGCATTTATTGATTATTTATCACAGTCAGTCTGCAACGACGACAGCCTTGGCGGATGCGGTAGCTCAGGGTGCTGAGCTCGAAAAGGCGATTGATACCGTGAAAAAACTGGCCTTTGATTCTGATATGAACGATCTTCAATGGGCTGACGCGATTATATTTGGCAGCCCGGAAAACTTTGGCTATATGTCAGGTGCGTTAAAAGATTTTTTTGACCGAACCTATCATCAAGCGCAACCACTGCAATTATCGACACCCTATGCGCTATTTATCAGCGCTGGTAATGATGGGACCGGCGCTGTTCGCGAAATTGATCGTATCTTAAAAGGCTATCCAATGAAAAAAATCGCTGAGCCGATTATTGTTAAAGGTCAAATCAAGGAGGCCGACCTGCAGGCTTGTCGAGATTTAGGTCAGTCGATGGCCTGCGCTTTATCCCAGGGTATTATTTAGGAGGCAGGGTGTTTCAACGCAGACTATTAATGCCTTGTGATAGTTAAATGACAAAACTAGGCTTGTTACTTCCCCAGTCATAGCTGTTGAATTCTAATACCTTGATCTTCGCACAGCGATCGATAATTTTTTGCTTCGCCTTGATGAGTGATGATACCAATGCTGGCCTTTTCAGGTGTTAAGTAGGTTTCAGTGACGCGTTTTAAATCGGCTTGGGTCACCTCCAGTACGGCATTTCTAAAAGCATTTTGGTGTTCTTGCGTGCGGCCATGTAAGCGCTTATAAAAATCAATTTTAGCAGTGCCTGCCGGAGATGACGGTTTATCTAGGCTACTAATGACGCCAAGTATGGCCTCTTCAACCACCCGCCATGGGTGCTCATTAGCTAATAGCCAGGCGATCGATGCATCAAAATCATCTAAAGTCTCACTGAGACGAGGGTCGCGATACGAGTAGAAACGAAATCCCGCAACACTGCTGTCTTGACTCGCTCCACCACCATAGGCGCCGCCTTGTTCACGAATGGCTGTATGTAGAAAACCGTTGCGTAGCACGCCGCCGAGAACCGTCAATGCGGGCGCATCTGGGTGAGCACTGCCAACCGTTTGATAGGCTTTAGCACAAAAGTTAACTTGGCTATTGCAAAGCCACAACTCGCGACTGTTCTGGCGAATTTCATTGAGGCTGAATTCACTGTCTACTTGGCTATGATGTTGGGACCAAAGCTGCTCAATTTTTCGCGTTGCTTGACGATTGTATTGCTCATCGCCAATCACTAAAAATTCAGGCTGATTACTGATAATACATTGATGAACATCAGCTAACTCTTCGCAAAACCGGTCTAAGGTCGAGGCTTCGTTTAAGCTGTCGTCGAGTGCTTTAAGATTCTTTATTCCTTCGATACCTGCATTTTGATGGTTGATTATAGCTAGGGGGCTAAAATTTTGAGTGGCGATCGACATAGCGAGGGTATGACCGCTGCCGGTAACAGATTGTTCTGATCGGGCTCGCGACTGTGCTATAAGCTCTCTAATTCGTTGCTGCTCATCAAAACGAACATGCTGATGGGTTTGCTCAAGCAGTTCGCTAATGGCATCGCTATGACAATTGAGGCCCTTTGAGCTAAGTATGAAGTGGCCATTAACCGATTGCTCATCGTCTAATGCGCCAAAAAAATTGGTATGGCATGAGATGCCACCGCAGACAGCCGTTTGCCAATTCTGTGTAGAAAGATAATCACGACTGCCAACTCCTAGATCGGTCATGACATAATTGTGAATCGATCGCAGATAATTTTGACGCGCATTGAGCATTGGTAGCGGGATAATGACTTCTTGATAACATAGACCATTAGTCGCTTGTGGGTAACTGCTAATCTGTGGGCCATTGGCCTTGCTGGTACTGAAGTCGGGTGAATCAGAAGCGGGTGGAATGTCTTCAAGATCGACCTTAGGCAGAACTTCGGGGTCATCGACCTCGTTTTGTCGTTGTTTAAGCGCCTCTGCAGTCGCAATTATTTCTTGTTTTTGGACGTCAGTTAATGTTGACTTGATCTTACTGAGCTTGGCTTTTTCTTGATCGATCTTATGTTGGCCAAGTTTGCCATCAGGTGACATAAGCAGGCTAACCCGATGCTGATTATTCAGTAATAAGCGACCAATGAGCTGTTTAATAAATGCAGGGTCCTCGATGGCGCGTCGGAGTTCAGTAAGAATAGGATCGATATCCAAAGCTGCAGCAGCATCACCACGATGGATAGCCGTTGGTAAACAAGACAACATAATCTGCAAGCCATAAGGGTAGCTGCTACCGCCAATTTCACGTTGTTGTAATTCAAGTTGATCAAGTAAGGCGGTTAAACGGCTGTGCTCAATCCCTTTCTCAACCACTGCAGTCAGGGTCTCAGTGACGAGTTCTTCGAAGTTATCCATGCTGTCTGCTTTTGCGCCTTCAATGCCACAGACAAAAACCATTTCTAGGCCGGTATCGTCCACTCCACATAACGGTGAGGGCGCGGAGCCTAACTCCGTGGTTTCTAGTGCCAGTCGTAATTCTGATGCACTATTTTCTAATAACACCGAGGCGAGTAAATGGGTGCTCATCAATTCTAAGGGGTCGCGAATATCTCCCAGCACCCAAGCCATAATAAGGTGATTTTTTTCATCGGTAATTTCTTCTTCAGGCAGAGGAAAGTGTTTAGCGGTTCGTTTGACTTGGTTGAACTTCTTTTGTAAAGGAACCTCAATTTTTTTATTAATCGGAGTAAAGTGCTGCAGAGCAAGCTCTTCGAATACAGACTGATGTTGTTTGGCCGGTATATCGCCAAAGGTCACGAAGGTTGCGTTATCGGGATGGTAGTGAGTTTGATAAAAATCCTGCAGTTGCTGGTAACTTAAATCGGTGATGTTCTCTGGCTCGCCACCACTGTTAACGCTATAGGTTGTGTCAGGGAAAAGTGCTTCGCCAACCGCTTGCCAAAGCTGGGATGTAATAGAGCTCATGGCGCCTTTCATCTCATTAAAAACGACACCTTTAAAGACCAAATCACTGCTTGAGTCATTGGGTTGTTCAAACTCAAGTCGATGACCTTCCTGTGAAAAATCTAAGGGGTCAAGTCGAGCAAAAAAGACTGCGTCTAAATACACCTGCATTAAATTATTAAAGTCTTTTTTATTTTTACTGGCAAAGGGGTAGGCCGTCCAATCTGAGCTAGTAAAGGCATTCATAAACGTGTTCAGTGAACGGCGTATCATCATGAAAAAAGGATCTCGAACAGGATAACGCTGACTGCCGCAAAGGCTGGTATGTTCAAGAATATGGGCAACACCCGTTGAGTCGGTAGGTACGGTTCGGAGCGCAACCATGAACACATTTTCTTCATTATCAGAGGCTAAGTGAATGTGTTTTGCGCCAGTACGAAGGTGTTGGTACTCTTCGTACTGAATATTTAATGAGTCGATGTGAGTGGTTTTAATTAAGTTAAAGTTCTCGATTTTAGCATTCATAGTTAGCTTATTTACTGCCTTAGTTTAACATTAGGGATTCTGGTGATTGCGCTGCAGGGGGCCTAGACTTTTTTGACAAAAATTGACTTGAGTATCATGCCGCTAATGTCATTAATGTTGCTGTTTAGTTTATGATCCATTCTGTCATATTTTAGCGTGTTTTACTGCCTAGGTGGTACTTTTTTTGCTGAATCACAATGGCTGTTGAGTCGCTTGAAACTGCAGTTGATAGATGCGCTGCCAGTTCTTGCCAGTAATTAATAGCGACTGCTCACCGGGCATGACGGCAATCCCATTGGCGACCCCAGCTGAAGGCTGTCGCTGTTCCCTTTTAAGAATCGGACTGAGGTCGATAAATCCGAGCACTTGTCCATTACTGGGCTTGATGACAGCAATGCGAGGGCTTTGCCAAATATTTGCAAGCAGGCATTGATCGACCCATTCCAGCTCATTAAGCCGCTTAAGTGGACGATTGAGGTAAGTGACGCGAAGGGATTTCACCAGCATTAAACTCTCAGGGTCGCGATAATAAAGCGTAGCGCTGCCATCGCTATTGATAAGGTGGTGACCATCATGGGTAAGTCCCCAGCCTTCCGTTTTGATTGACTGAGGTGGCAGCGGACTGAAATCTTTTTTGTGGTAGCGTAAAACCTTTCTTGAGTGCCATGTCAATTGAATCAATTGATCTTGCCAAATCGTTAAGCCCTCACCAAACAGTGTTTCATCGATCGATTGCTGCTGAATAAGTCGGCCATCTTTCAACTGTATTTCTGCAATGCTTGATTGGCCGTAGCCGCCGGTTGACTCATAAATATTGCCATTTTGATAAACTAAACCTTGGCTAAAGGCGCTGGTTCGGTGCGGATAGCTGTGCGTTACTCGATAGGGCAAGGCGTTGATTTCGGCTGCGACAATGTCTTTTGTGCAATCCAGTGGTAGCACTTTAGCATCCGCAGCATAAGTCGGGAGTGTGAATAAGTAAGCCATCGAAACCGTCAGACAGAAACCGATTATCTGATGCCATCGCCGAACGAAATAAGCCACAATAAGCGGTGATTTTCTATCAATCGTAAATGCGCGCATGGTTGCCTTAGCCTCGGATAAGCTGTCTAACTAAAAAACGATTCGGTGCAATTGCCTGAGTGATTTTATCACCTAACGGCATTGGCGTGGCCTCAATTTGAGCGACTAATAGTCGTGCGGCTAACGGCGCTGTCGTATAGCCATGAGAGCCAAATCCCGTATTAACAAAAAGACCACGGTGACTGACTGCGCGTTCCTTTGGGGTTATCTTTGCATCTTTTTTTAGACAATCAAAACGCTCCAGAAAGTCTTTTTGATCGGCAACAGGGCCGACA
>CALCNB010000308.1 GCA_937897785.1 uncultured Cellvibrionales bacterium
ATGGTAACTCCTAATGCTCGACCACGAGGAATAATTGTCACCTTGTAAACAGGATCATGAGATGGCACCAAACGCCCAACAATTGCATGTCCTGCTTCATGATAAGCAGTGAGCTTCTTTTCTTCCTCGCTCATAACGAGAGAACGTCGTTCAGCACCCATCATAATTTTATCTTTAGCTTTCTCAAATTCATCCATATCAACTAATTTTTTATTTGCCCTTGCTGCGAATAGTGCTGCTTCATTAACAAGGTTTGACAAATCTGCGCCAGAAAAACCAGGAGTGCCACGTGCAATTATATTTGCTTTGACATTATCCCCTAAGGCAACCTTACGCATATGAACTTTTAATATTTGTTCTCGGCCACGGATATCTGGAAGCGGAACAACAACTTGGCGATCGAAACGACCTGGTCTTAATAACGCTGGGTCTAATACATCAGGTCGGTTTGTAGCCGCAATCACAATCACCCCTTCATTACCTTCAAACCCATCCATTTCCACCAATAGTTGGTTTAATGTTTGTTCACGCTCATCATGACCACCACCCAAACCAGCTCCACGATGACGTCCTACTGCATCAATTTCATCAATGAAGATAATACATGGTGAATGTTTTTTCGCTTGCTCAAACATATCTCTTACGCGAGATGCGCCAACACCGACAAACATTTCAACAAAATCAGAACCCGAAATCGAAAAGAACGGGACTTTGGCTTCGCCGGCAATGGCTTTCGCCAATAAGGTTTTACCCGTACCGGGTTGTCCCACCATCAGCACGCCGCGGGGAATACGACCACCTAACTTTTGAAATTTACTGGGGTCGCGTAAAAAGTCGACCAACTCTTTCACTTCTTCTTTGGCCTCATCACAACCGGCGACATCGGCAAAGGTCGTTTTTATTTGATCTTCGCCTAACAATTTAGCTTTGCTTTTACCAAATGCCATCGGGCCGCCACGGCCACCAGCGCCACCTTGCATTTGACGCATGAAAAACATGAACACAGCAATCACAATTAAAATGGGGAAACAAGCCACCAGCAATTGACGCAACAAACTTTGTTGCTCAGGCTCACGGCCAATGATTTCTACATTGTGCTCTAACAGATCATCAATTAACTTGGGATCTTCCATGTAAGGGCGCACGGTTTTAAACTCACTACCGTCCATTCGCTCACCGTAAATAGTGAAGCCCTCAGTTTCGACACGACGAATCTGGCTCGATTGGACCTCACTGATAAACTGCGAGTAATCTAAATTTTCAGCTTCTTTTGGGGCATTAATGTTTTGAAATACCGTCATCAACACGGCAGCGATCACCACCCAAAGCAATAAATTTTTCACCAAGTCATTCATGAATTTTCCTCATTCAATGGTCCGATTCGACAGGACCGAGAAGACTGCTTCCCTGCGGGGTCGCCAACGTTATAAATCGATCAAAAGGCAAGCTTTAGCCTACACCAAATCAACAAAACTGCCAATAACAGGCCGTGACCAGCCACCGGATTAACCGCGGCAATTATCGATTAATTCGCTGCCGTTAACTGTTTATACGCTTTTGCAACCAAATAGACTTCTCTTGATCGCGGTCGCGAAGCGGCTGGCTTTCGGGTCACCACTTTGGCAAAACAGGGCCGCATTTCAGCCAATAACTGCTCAAAACCCTCGCCTTGAAAGACCTTAAAAATGATACTGCCACCGGGCTTTAATGCCTGTTTGGCCATATCGAGGGCTAATTCAGCCAAATACATCCCTTTAGGCTGGTCAATCGCCGTTACACCACTCATGTTGGGGGCCATATCTGAAATTACAAGGTCAGCCTTATCAGATCCAATTAAGTCCATTAACTGGTTAAATACCGCCTCTTCGGTGAAATCGCCCTGAATAAACTCGACACCGGCTAAACTGTCCATCATGAGAATATCAGAGGCAATCACTCGGCCTTTTCGACCCACTTCCTTGCGAGCATATTCAGACCAACCGCCCGGCGCTGAACCCAAATCAACCACCATCATTCCGGGCTTGATGAGCCGGTCTTTGGCCTGGATCTCCATTAACTTAAAAGCGGCTCGCGAGCGCAAACCCAAGCGCTGTGCTTCTTTGACATAATGATCGTCAAAATGTTCGCGCAGCCATGCACCACTGCTTTTTGATCGACTCTTGGCCATTCGAGGGTTCCATTCGGGCGGTTAAAAGGAAAGCGGTATTTTAACAGTTGGGCGGGGCTCTGTGCCAGCCAAGCGAGACTCGATTAGTCTGGGGTTTCGGTACAATCCGCGCTAGAATAGTGCCCTTACTGCACGGCTAGCCGTGTATTCGTTTTTTTACTGACAAAGACCGCCTTATGCCCAGCAAAAACACCTCTGCTTCACACAATAAAACAGCCGCGCTCACTGCTGAGCGGAAAAAATACCTGCGTCAATTGGGTCATGAATTAAAGCCGGTCGTTACCATTGCAGGTAAAGGCTTATCTGAAAACGTGCTGAAAGAGCTTAATCGCGCCCTCGATGATCATGAATTGATAAAAATTAAACTGCAGGTAGAAGACAAAACTGCGACCCTCGCACAACTGTCTGAACAGACCGGTGCGACCGTGGTACAAGCGATTGGCCACATGGCACTAATAATACGACCTGCGGCCCAGCCGAATCCTAAATTATCGAATTTACTAAAGCTGACCCCTTAACCTATCGTACTCAAACAACCAACCCGTCAAGGTGTTTGGGCTGCCACCCTCGCTGTCACCGATAAACTTTTAATTCGTATTTCAGACCCAGGGCTCGATGGTGTTAGTGAAAAGCTTGAAGCCTCTTGGTCAGACCAATTTCCATTTACCCCGGTATTACCATCGTTTTGCCCTGAAGGTATTAGCGCTGAAACATAATCGATACCATTCACTCGGATAATGGCCTGGTCACCATTGGCCGTTGGCCAGCCACTCATGGTGAATTTAATATCTTTAAAATTC
>CALCNB010000309.1 GCA_937897785.1 uncultured Cellvibrionales bacterium
AAGGCCAACCATTAACATAAAAATCGACATACCCATGCCAACCACAGCTAAGTCGAGATCAAAGTCTTCTGCAACCGTTAAATAGACAACACCAAAGGTATTGACCAAAGCCATACTCAAGGAGACAACCAAAGCCAACACGATACACACTCGCCAACCGCTAAATGCTTGCTGCTCTAGACCTGTCAAAATAACTCCTCAATTAATTATTTATGCGCCAATTTTCATTACAGTGCGAATTTCGCGACCGTGATGAAGATCGTCAAATGCTTCATTAATCTCTTCTAGCGGTCGTGTTCTGCCCACCATCGATGCCAAATCAAGTTGTTCATTTTGATAGGCTGACATCATCCGCGGAATATCATAAGTAGAATTACAAGAACCTAACAAACATCCACAGAGTTTCTTTTCCATTGAGGAGAAAATAACGACATTATCTATTTTCACACCTTGATCGATGGGTGGCGCACCAACACATACCGTCATCCCCCCCGCTCGACTGGCTTGAATACCCTGCTCAATTAATACCGCTAAACCGGCCGTTTCGAAGGCGTAATCAACCCCTATATTATCGGTTAGTGCCATACAGACGGCCACTACATCCTCAGCATTCGGATCAATCGTATGGGTGGCACCCAAGCGCATTGCTAACTCACGCCGCTCAGGCAAGGGATCTGACACAATAACCTTACTCGCTGAAGCCAATTTAGCGCCCTGTACCGTCGCTAAACCAATACCCCCTAAGCCCAGCACCAACGCAGTTGCACCCGCCTCTACATTCGCCGTATTGAGGACAGCACCGACACCAGTCTGCATCGCACAACCCACGACACAGGCTATATCTAGAGGAATATCTTTCGGTATTTTAATCGCACCAGTACTCGGACAGACTACTTGCTCCGCTAAAGAGGCGACACCTACACCTTTTAAAATTTCAGCTCCTTGCCGAGATAAACCCGTTACTCCATCGTGTAAGCGATTAGTCATAATACTCTGACCATTAGTACACAGAGAGTGATCGCCGCGTTGACAGTAATAGCAGGTACCACAGGGCGGTACAGGGGTTAAAACCACGTGATCGCCTACAGCTAAATGACGTACCCCAGGGCCAACAGACTCAACCACACCAGCGGCTTCATGCCCGACAATTATAGGGCCAGGTAATGGGCCCATAGCACCTGAAATAACGCTGTAATCAGAGTGGCATAAACTGCAATAAGCAACGTTTACTCTTATTTCACCCGCTCTGGGTTCAATGATTTCAACATCATCGACCACCTCAATGGGCTTGCCTTGCTCGTACAATACAGCAGCTTTCATGTCTACCCTCAATCGTTAATAAGTTATAGCGCGGCTTTTTTTAAAGCCCAAACTTCGTCGTATATTCCTCGAACCTGACGCGTTCACCCGCTTCAGTTAACTCGTAATCAGCCAGCGTGTACTCATGCTTGCCGTGTTTACCGCGCGGACTGTCATCTAAATACTGCTGCATCAACTCCGTCATATTTTCAGGTGGCTGTATACCAAATTTTTCGTATATCCCCAGCACTGTCTCAAATGGCTTCTCACAAATATCATCAAAATAAATATCATGGAATTGATCACTATGAGCGTCGAGCAAGGCTCTATCTCGCATCCCTAACTGCAATAATTGATTCCAACTGCTTGCCTGCTCTTCCCCGATCAAGCCTGGCACATGCCCCTTATCAGTGAACATACCTGAGAGTGTCCAAACAAAACTACAAACTGAGCCAATAACATCAACGGGATTACGGTGAGTGAAAACAATTTGCGCATCCGGAAATAATTCAAAAATACCGGGCAAGGAACTCAAATGCCCCGGGGTCTTTAATAACCAACGCTCAATCGGTCGACTGGCAGGCTCTGTCGCTTGCATCATTTGCAAGAAACGCTTATGAAAACGTAAAGCAGGTTTGGGGTCAGCCTGCATTAACCATCTTCGATAACTGGGCACATACCAAGTGAGCGTTAAGGTAATGCCATACATCATTTGATGCATATTAGCGACGCACTCTTGCGGCATGGTCGCATCCATCTTATGAATAGCGTCGAAGCCCGGCGCCATTTTGTATTGCATTTCCAGTTGCTTGGCCATGACTTCAATACGTGGGTCATCATCGTAATGGTCTGGATCAGGCCGCGGTAAAGGCGAATTAACCTCCCAGAATAGCGGCGACCGATTACCAGGGTCCGCTCCCATTAGGCCATGCATAGCTGACGTGCCCGTTCGAGGCAAACCAACAATGAAAATTGGCTTTTCGATAACTTGCTCAACTTCTTCTGGATGACGGTCAAACCAGTCGGTTAATTTAACATAGTTGCTGATTAAATTCGTCAGCATGCCACGCGCACCCAAACGACCGACCGTATTTAATTGCGCTTCGGTGTTCAGTGCATTAAGTAATACATCAAGACCGCCCGCATCCCAACCCTGCGAAGGTCGCGTTAAGCCCGTCTCTTTTTCCACCCGCTTAAAAATATCATCTGCCGTTAGCGCAGGCTGAATACCGACTTTAGCAAGCACCGAACCTATACCGTTGATGAGTTTTATGGGTAAGGGACGGTATGGAATATTTCGACTCATAAGTTGGTTATTCTCAATTTAAAACTAGGGTTCAAATTATTTGGGCTAAGCGCTACTTTTCAGGAATAGCAACTTGAAGGCCGCCGACTGGCATTGCCTGTTGCATGCCCTCTGGCAAAAACCAATTAGCTATTGTCGCCAAGGGTTTAAAGCCAGATGTCATTGCTGCACCCAGGGGGCTTAATATTGTGCCATTCGCCATCACCGGCGTCGTGTTCGATGAATCATCTGGCATGCTCACCACATTTCTAAATGCAACGCCGGTATCTTTATCAAAAGCGACTAGGTAGTTAGCAACCGGTATAACAATCGTGCGCCCCACCCAAAACTTATAGCCATAGGCAACGGGGACAAGAATGGCATCTTCAGTAACGGTCGGTATGCCATTACCACTGGCTTGAGGTGCGCCTAATATAAAGCCGGACGGCAATGTTTCGCTGGCTAATTGATCGGCATTAGACGACCACTTTACTTCGCCACTGTCACCGTGTATGGCCATCATGGTAGGGCTAGGATAAGCCTGTAACACAATAACGGTGTCGTCTAAATCCACCACAGCGGAGCCAGCGGTTGCCGCTGTTTTGGTCCGCCAAACAATATCCCCGCTTAGCGCATCGATGCTGTACAGATAACCTTCTTCGTCGCTGACATAAACATAGTTATCGTCATTAGACGTGGCCGGACTGGAACCACTGCCAATGCCAAAATCCGTCGCGAAAGCAATTTCAACGACAATGCCCTGCTCGCTATCAATTAAATCCAAACCGTATAGACGGCCTAAATTCGGCTCGGTTGATGTCGCGGCGACAAACACGCGGCCTGTTTTTTGACTCACGGCAGGCGTATTCATGGATCGCATGGCGCCACCAAATAATAATTGCCAACTCCACTCGCGAATTCGAGGGTCAATCATGCCGTCTCCCCATAGGGTTTCTGGCTGCTTAAGGACTTCTGAATATGGCGACAATAAACCGGGCAAACGCATTGGCTGGTTTAATACCCGACCGTCGTCTCGATCCCAAATCACCACATCACCAAAATTA
>CALCNB010000310.1 GCA_937897785.1 uncultured Cellvibrionales bacterium
TAGATTTCTAGAAAAATAGATTATTTCTTTGTTCTTAGATATCAGTCAATTTGATCCACTAGAGCGTTTAGTATTTTTCTCGACAATTTGTTTTTTAGTATCTTTTATTAGCACAATCTTATTAGTTCCATTAGTTAATAAAATAGGAATTAAATATAGCATTTTAGACAAGCCAAATAAAAGAAAATGAGGCAATACAGTAGGGCGGCTTCACCGTTATTGATAGCGGGAAAGAAGGCCTCGCCGAACTGAAATTTCCAATGGTATTGTAGGTAGGCGACGGCCATGGTGCCGCTGGCAAGAAATGCCGCTGGCCGAGAGAATAAGCCCACAGCAATTAATAGACCACAAACAAGTTCTATCAGGCCGCCAAACCAAAGTTGTGTGCCAAAGGCAGGTGCCGGATATTGGCTGAGAATGCCAAATAGTTTTTGAACGCCATGGAATGAAAACATCAAACCAGCTAAGACGCGAAGTAGTAAAAAGCTGTACTTATTGATTGGATCAAGAAATTTCATGGTTCTCTCCTTATCAGTGATGATTAATCAGCTAGAATTTTTCATTTAGTGTGAATTGCTTTCAAACACCGTTTCACCGGCTTTAATGGTTTTCATGACTTGAATATTTTTTAATTCAGCGACGGGAGTCTGAAGTGGGTTTTTATCTAAGATAACCAAATCAGCTACTTTCCCAACCGCCAATGAGCCTTTTTGTTGCTCTTCGAAATGTTGGTAAGCGGGCCAAATGGTCATGGCTTTTAAAGCGGTATACGTGTCGATACGCTGTCGCTCGCCAAGGATGAAGCCGCTGCGGGTAGTACGATTCACTGCGCTATCCAAAATACGCATGGCATTAGGATAAGTGACCGGCGCATCCGAATGAATACTGAAAGGGATAGACTTATCGGCTAGCCAACCGGTGGGTGAAATATTTTCGGCTCGCTCAGGCCCCGCTACCGAGCTTCGGTGCCAGTCACCCCAGTAAAAGGTGTGCATAGGGTATAGCGCAGGGAAAACGCCTAATGTTTCAATATCGGCAACTTGATCTTCCCGTAAAAATTGGCCATGAATCATGACGGTGCGCCGGTCTTCATTGGCTATGCCTTGCTGTTTTGCAACCGCATTAGCCGATTTAATGGTACGAATCAGTTGGTCAATGGCCGCATCGCCATTGGTGTGGGTCATGATCTGCCAGTCTTTTTGATAAGCCAGTTGATACCAGTTAAGCGCCTGTTCATCAGTCATTGCTGGGTAGCCGGCATAGTCGACAGTTTGTCCTGGTGGTGGCACGACATAGGGTTCGGTAAACCAAGCTGTTTTTCCCTGTGGTGAGCCGTCAAAGGTGAGCTTAATTCCGCCAATTCTAAACCCGTTTTGGTAGTCGCGTGACATCAGTGGCCCATCTAGTAAAGCGAGATCGTTCAGAGCAGCAATATCGGCATAAGCAACCACATCGATCGCAAAAACGCCTTGTTCAGCCAGCGCAGGGAGTGCGTTAAGGGCAGAGATATCAGCTTTGCCTTCTTGAACGGTGGTAAATCCATTGGCCGTGTAAGTGGCTTCGCCGGCTTTCATCATGGCCACGTAATCTTCGGGCGAAAATTTGGGTACCAGCTGATAGATCATTTTAAAATGCGCATTTTCTTGCATGACACCACTGGGTGTCCTGCCATCGGCTTCGCGCTCAATGATGCCGCCATCGGGGTCGGGTGAGTCGGCGTTAACCCCTAGCATCTTCATGGCCTTGCTGTTGTAAACTCCTAGGTGTCCGGATTGATGCATCACGACGATAGGAATCTCGGTGCTAATGGCATCTAATTCATGGCGATTAGGGTGGCGCTGCTCCTGTAATTGTGAATCATCATAATTAAACCCCATGGCAACGCCATAGGCTTTCACTGTCGGTGCGTGGGCGATGTAGTCGCGCATTGCTTGCTGTAATTCTGCGATTGAATTCACCGGTCCATCGGGCGCAGGGAGTAAATTGGCAACAATGGACTGCATACCGACCCCTGATAAATGACTGTGGGCGTCAAAAAAACCGGGCAGCAATGCCTGCTGATTTAAATGGATCAGTTCAGTGGTCTCGGTTTGGTGGCTTAGCACCTCTGCGCTGCTGCCAACGCGAATAATCTTACCATTACTGATGGCAATGGCTTCGACCAGAGGTTGCTGATCGTCCATGGTGATAATCGAACCGCCGGTAAATATGAGGTCAGCTGGCGGGGGTGTAGGGGTTGAGTCACAGCCGCTAATGAGAGCTGAAAATCCCATTAACAACACCAATTTTAGGCGAAAAATAGGACCGCACATTGGTTGAGTGTTTTTCATACTAGCTAAGCGCATCAGACGATAAATCCTCTAATCAGTTGTTAATATAAAGGCGACCTCTGTTGAGAGCTACCGTATCACAGCAACTTTATGTTAGAACATAACTCGGTGAATATGAAATGATTTATTTTGTAATAATCCTTTACTTTCATTTTTAGTTGCATTTTTGATTACTAAAATTTTTTCTAATTCATTTAAGACTTTAATATTTATTTCATGTGTAAAAAAACTTTTAATAGAATTAACTTGTGTTTCACCAATCCCATCAATATTTAATAAATCATCAAAATTATTTAATTTAGATAATATTTTAAATTTCGAAAATGATATAAAATGTTTTGATAATAGCTTTGCGTTTTCCAACCCTATATGTCTTATTCCTAAAGAATAAATAAATCTTTCTAAGGAAATATTTTTTTTTTGATTTATCGAATATTTTAAGTTTTGAACGGATAGTTCTCCCCAACCTTCAAGTTTTTCAATTTTATTATAATCTAAATTAAATATATCGTGAGGAAATTTTATAAATTTTAATTCCCAAAAACTTTCAACTATTTTTTTTCCAAATCCATCTATATTAAATGCTTCCTTAGAAACGAAGTGTTTCAATTTTTCAAT
Source organism: uncultured Cellvibrionales bacterium (assembly GCA_937897785.1). Taxonomy (GTDB): domain Bacteria; phylum Pseudomonadota; class Gammaproteobacteria; order Pseudomonadales; family UBA7434; genus UBA7434. The sequence goes on from CALCNB010000310.1 coordinate 2,949, forward strand.
TGAAATTTTATCACAATAATAACCTTCACTTGAACATCTTCTTACTGCATCAATTTTCTTAGTAATTTTATTAAATTCTTTAATTGTTTTTGAACCACAAGAGGGGCATTTATTTGGAAAAACAAATTTAAAAGTTTTTTTTGATCTTTTATTAATATCAACTGATAAGA
>CALCNB010000311.1 GCA_937897785.1 uncultured Cellvibrionales bacterium
GCGGTGGTGACGGGCAGGATAGTGCGGAGGTCGGTGCGCAAAAAGTCGTGATTATGCAGGGCACAGCACTGAATCAATAACGATGCTCGCTGTATGATTTAGTTCACTAAAAACACTTCGCCGGCTTCAAGCTTAACCTCAAGGCGGCGAAGTTGTTGGCCCGCGCAGGGCCCCGAAATACAGTCACCTTCCTCGATGGTAAATAGTGCGCCATGCGTTGAGCATTGAATCAGTGCGCCTTCTTGGTCAAGGAACTGATCCTCTAACCATTCCAGCTCAATGCCTAAATGTGGGCAGCGATTTTCATAGACAAAAATTACCGCGTCTTTTTTTACCGCAAACAGTTTTTGTTCGCCAAGTTCAAAGCCCTTTGAACAGCCTTCTTCGATATCATCGCTGTGGCAGAGTCGTTTCATCAATCAATGTCTATTTAATTAGTTAGATAAAGCGTCAAGGCGTTGTTGCGCTTCTTGCATGATGGCTTGAATGACGGCCTCGCAGCTTTCTAGCTCATCAATCGCGGCGGCAATTTGCCCGCCGGGCAAGGCGCCTTCAGCCGGTTTGCCCTCAACCCACGTTTTACTGTACAGCACAGGTGCATTGGCCGACATTAAGGTTTGCGTGGCAGTGAGTCCATCATTACGAAACACCAAAGCGCTTTTTAGTAGGTCGAGAATCGACATGCCAGTGATTTTGCGGCATTGCCAGCCATTAATTAACGCAAACAATAACGCCCGTGCACGACCTTGGCCTTCAAGTTTGGCCAGTAATTCATTTTGTATTAAGCGCAGTGGCATGCCATCGAGCGCGTGAGTCACCAATATCTTATCAGTATCATCCACTTCAACGTAGCGCTGTTTGGCCGCCATAGCTACCGGACTGTCAGTGGTCATTAAAAATCGTGTGCCCATGGCAATACCCACCGCCCCGTAAGCTAACGCGGCAACTAAACCGCGACCATCTTTAAACCCACCGGCGGCTATCACGGGTACATCAACTGCATCCACGGTTTGCGGCACAATAATGCTGGTCGGTGCTGAGCCAGTATGACCGCCGCCTTCGCCGCCTTGCACCACTATTGCATCGGCACCTATTTTTACCGCCTTAATAGCGTGTTGGGTTTTACCGACGGTCGGTACCAATGCAATACCTGCTTGCTTGAAGCGGGCAATCATATCGGGATTAGGGCCGCGACCGTAACTCACGGCGGCGACTTTGTCTTGGTGCTTAAGAATGATGTCGGCAATTTTATCGGCGCCTGGGGTAAACATATGGAAGTTCACACCAAAACGTTGATTGGTTAACGAGGCGGTTTTTAAAATAGCGGCTTCAACCTCTTCAATCGGAATCGTCACGGCGGCTAAAAACCCAAAGCCGCCAGCATTACACGTGGCTGCGACCAGTTCAGGTAAGGCCACATAGCCCATCGCTGTTTGAATAATGGGGTAACGACAACCCAGTAAGTCACACAGTTGGGTCGTCAATACCCTATTTGCTTGATTAGCCGAGGTTGGATTGGTTAGCTTTGAATCAGTTGAAGATGTGTTCACATTCGTTACCTTTGGTTTACACTGAAACCAATAATATCAGTGTCAGATGGTCTAGTAAGACGATTATACCCTCTGCAAGCCGATGAGGGATCACTAAAACGCGCAATCTTAGTTATCAATACCACTATCTTTTTTTGTCGCGCTTAGCTTATTATCAGTTTTGGTGAGTTTTAATACATTGAACGGGCCGTTTACGCTGAAATAAGAAGGCAGTCGCAGCATGAATCTAGCACAATTAACAGGTCAAGATGAGACTGCACTGGTTAATTATAATGGGTATTTATTGCATGCCGATGTGGTGACCGATTGGGCAGCGCTGCAGAGCGATGCCGCTCAAGCGGGTTTCGATTTGGCTATTGCTAGTGCCTACCGAAGCTTTAGTCGTCAGTTATTGATTTGGAATGAAAAGGCTAGCGGCGTTCGGCCTCTTTTTGACGATAAAGGCCAGCTATTGTCCGTTGAACAGATGAGTGAAACGGATGTCGTTTTCGCAATATTGCGCTGGTCAGCATTACCAGGTGGTTCGCGCCATCACTGGGGCACTGATATTGACGTCTATGATCGCTCGGCCATTGCTGAGAATTATGTTGTTCAACTCATTGATACAGAAGTGCAATCGGGCGGTGTTTTTGCGCCTTTGCATGATTGGCTGGATGCGCGGATAGACAAGCAGCAAAGCCATGGTTTTTTTCGGCCCTATACGACGCTTCCGTCAACTCAGGAAACTAGGTCGATCGGTATTGCCGCCGAGCGATGGCATCTTAGTCATCAACCCAGTGCTCAGCAGTTTTCACAACAGTTAACCTTAAGTGCGTTGTATCAGGTGATTGACGCTCAAGAAGATATGCAGCTGAAGGCGACTGTTTTAGCCCATTTTGATGAGATTTTCACAACATTTATTAGCGCATCGGCCATTGGCTAAACAATGAATACTGGCTAAGCTGTACAGCGGTTTACTATACAGGATTTCAATTTTGAACAATTCCTTATCGATTTGGAAGAAGCTGCATCATCAAGCCGTCGAATTAGCACAAGCCGAACCGATGCTTTCCAGTCATTACCATCAGCATATTATCAATCATGAGAATTTTGCGTCGGCATTGGCCTGTCACTTAGCGGTTCAGTTGGGCAGTGAGAGCGTTTCCTCATCAACCTTAGAGCGTTTGTTTTTATCAATTTTGACTGAGTATTCCGATATTATTGAATCGGCATTGCAAGATATGGAGGCGTATTATCAGCGCGATCCTGCCTGTGATAATTATTGCCGACCATTTTTGTTTTTCAAGGGCTTTTTGGCCATTCAAGCGCAACGCCTAGCGCATGCCTTATGGCATAGTGAGAGGCGTTCATTGGCTCGTTACATTCAACATAAGGTCAGTCTTTTGTGTTGCTGTGATATACACCCTGCGGCGCAATTAGGCAGTGGATTAATGGTGGATCATGCAACGGGTCTGGTGATTGGTGAGACGGCTAAGGTCGGCAATAATGTTTCATTGCTTCATGGTGTGACCTTAGGCGGGTCGGGTAATGACGTTGGTAAGCGGCATCCTACTATAGGCGATGATGTTATGATCAGTGCTGGCGCTAAAGTACTGGGTAATATTAGCGTAGGTAAGGGATCAAAAGTGGGAGCGGGCAGTGTGGTATTAAATACTGTTCCAGCGCATGTAACCGTTGCTGGCGTTCCGGCTAAGATTGTGGGTCGACTATCTGATAAAACACCGTCTTTATCGATGGATCAAGATATTAGTCACTAACTATTTCTTCATGCTTCGGCTGTGCCGTGATCGCGGAGCAGGCGTATTTATTTTTTCACGCTTTTACAATTTCATTATGGCTTCTTATGCCATCCCTCGTTAGTCTCTAGCCATTCATTTATGATGATTAAGAATGAGTTGTTAACGGTACGTTTCAAATATTAAACGTTATAAAACTATTGCTTGAGGTAAATGATTAAAGATTAAATTTGATTGATAAGAATACTCTTAAAATCACTGATAATCGTTTAGGGAGAATGATAATGAGTGTAAAGCTATTAGATAACGATGCATTTTATGGTTATAGGGTCAGGCGCACAGTTGATTCTGAGCTATTCCAAGAATACTTTAGCTTGAAGTCGGCGGGTAAGCGAGTCAGGGGAGCGGCAAGAAATAAAATTTACTCTTTGGCTCAAGAAAGAGACGATGAATTACTTGAGCAGCAAATAAAGGCAAAAAAAGCCAATAAGGCACAGCGTTGTTTTAATGAAAATGGCTCAGTAAAAGGCATCAGTTTTTTGTTGAAGACAGAAAAAAGCGGCACAGAAACACCCATATTTCAAGTTGGTATCGCCTCTGATGTAGAAGAAAAAATCATTTGTACGAGTTATTCTATTAATGCTCACGGTAAGGACTTAGCATGGAAAAAAGCCGTCGATACATTTGCGAAACATAAGGCGATAGGTAAAGGTACTAAGTTATATATGCAGTTGCTTGCGGCAATGCCAAAGCGAGTCACCAGGCGAGCATCTCATGGAACTGTAAAGCGATCTGCAAATGGTCGGGCACGTTAGGGGGGGTTAAAATTCACGGTAGCGGTTGCGTTTTTCAAGGATAAAAAAACCGGCCAAGGCCGGTTTTTTTATCTGCACTACAGAGGAAAATTATTTAACTGCGGCTACCGATTTAACAATTTCTGCTTTTGCTTCAGCGGCATCAGCCCAGCCTTGAACTTTTACCCATTTGCCTTTTTCGAGATCTTTGTAGTGCTCAAAGAAATGCTCAATCTGCTGCAACAGTAGTGCGGGCAGATCGGTTGCTTCTTGTACTTCACGATAAATCACAGACAGCTTATCAACCGGAACGGCGATGAGTTTAGCGTCGATACCTGATTCATCTTCCATTTTCAGTACGCCGACAGGACGACATTTAATGACAGCACCGTTGATTAACGGGTAAGGCGTTGGAACTAATACATCGAGTGGGTCGCCATCCTCTGATAAAGTATTAGGAATATAGCCGTAGTTGCAAGGATAAAACATGGCGGTTGCCATGAATCGGTCGACCATAAGGGCGCCAGTGTCTTTATCGACTTCATACTTTACGGGGTCGCTGTTAGCCGGAATTTCAATAATAACGTTGATTTCATCAGGAATATTTTTACCTGCAGGGATATCGTTAATACTCATAAAATTGATTACCTTTACTCGTCAGATGGATAATTGTAGTGTTAGATTTGGCTATTTTTGATGTCCAAGGTCGCCAATGGGCGCGGATAATACCAGAGAGCCATGTGATTAGCCAAATTACAGTGTTGAAAAGCCGTTATTAAGCTCAATCTTGTCTATATTTACCGAGTTTTTTGGTCGCCATCACTTTCTTAAGGCGGGCATATACTGGCAACCCACGTTTATAAGGTGGGTAATCTTCACCCCGGATTAAAGGTGATAAATACTCTCTTGCTCGATCGGTGATGTGCCAGCCATCGCGACTGATAAAATTACGAGGCAGTTTTTTTTCAACATTGGCTACCGTTGATAATGAGGCCTCGCCAATTGACCAGCTGTATTTTTTACCCTTGCTACGGACAATGGTTGGCATCACACCGGTCTTGCCAGCGACTGCTAATGCTACGGCGGCTTCGCCCAATGCGTAGGCTTGATCGACATCGGTTTTTGACGCGATATGACGAGCAGAGCGCTGCAGGTAATCAGCCATTGCCCAGTGATACTTATAGCCCAAGGCATCCTT
>CALCNB010000312.1 GCA_937897785.1 uncultured Cellvibrionales bacterium
AACAACAAGCCATTATGGGCATCCTTAGGGTACATACTGGTGTGGGCACCAACAAAAACCGCTTTGGTACCCTCAACCACCTGATCCGGCGTCTCTAATACTGGCCAGGTATATTTGTACCCTTCCCATAAGAGATACATAAACTGGCCCTTATCGCCTTCACCGCCAAGCCACGGGCCGGCAAAATTTCTGACATAAAACAGGGCGCCAAAGAAGGCAAAAAAGAACATCACTTCTGAAAAGATAAACCAGCCCATACCCCAAACATAGCTGCGCTTTAATTGCAGGCTGTTCATGCCTTGGCGATTTTCCATAATGGCCTGTCTGAACCAGAAAAATAATACTGAGACAAGGCCAAGAAATCCAACAATAGCAATATAGCGCCCAGAACCTGCTTCATCCGCTGTTAGCTCATTAAAGAAAGACCCCAATCCGAAGATCAAAAAGAATAAGGCAATACTGGCTAAAATAGGGAACGGCGATTGCTCTGGCACATAATACGGCTCGTAGGCATCATTACTATCCGTCATATGGGTTTCGCTAGACATTTTTTTCTCCAAATAAAACAGGCTTAGTGCCCAGTAAAAAACTATTTAATCAAGCACTAGGAAGTGCCGCCATTATTAACGAATCGCTAAACTATCGCCGGTTATGGCGCCGCCATTCGTAATATCAAACAGCGTATACGACAAAGTGATAGTGCTTACGTTGCCAGGCAAATCACGATCAACAATAAATTTTAGCGGCATATCAATGGCCTCACCGGCCGCCAACTGCTGCTGATTAAAACAAAAACATTCGGTCTTCAAAAAATACGACGCTGCTCGGCTTGGCGAAACGCTGGGTATCGCCTGAGCCATCATAGCCTTTGATGATGGGTTCTTTGCATAAAACGTCGTTTCAATTTCTTCGCCTGGATGTACCTTCATTTTAAATACTTGAGGCTTAAACTCCCAAGGCATATAGTCATTATTAGTAGCAACAAATTGCACCGTCACTTCTCTGCTAGTATCGATTAAATCAGCTAGCGGAATAAATGCTTCAGCATTTGTTTTGCCATTAAGGCCTGTGATATCACAAAACATATCGTACAATGGCACTAAGGCGAAACCAAAGCCAAACATACCGACAGTTACCAATAACAGCCGGATTACTATGCTTTTAATCGACGCGCTAGATTTCATTTGTCACCTTCTATTCAACCATCAGGCGCTTACTTAACCGCTGGCGGCGTAGTGAACGTGTGATAAGGTGCAGGTGATGGGATTGTCCATTCTAAACCTTCTGGGCTTTCCCACACTTCATCGGTTGCTTGCTTTCCACCGCGTATGGTTTTTATCACGATGAATAAAAAGAATACCTGACTAAAGCCAAACAAGAACGCACCCATGCTAGCAATCTGATTAAAATCGGCAAACTGCAGTGCATAATCAGGGATGCGACGCGGCATGCCTGCCAAACCAACAAAGTGCATTGGAAAGAAAGTCACATTTAAGCCGACAAACGATAACCAAAAATGGGCCTTACCTAAGCGTTCGTCATACATGTTGCCGCACCATTTAGGCAACCAATAGTAGACGGCAGCAAAGATGGAGAAAATAGCGCCCGGCACCAATACGTAATGGAAATGTGCCACCACAAAGTAGGTATCATGGTACTGAAAGTCCGCCGGCGCAATAGCTAGCATCAAACCGGAAAAGCCGCCGATGGTAAACAGAATAACGAAAGCAATCGAAAACAACATCGGCGTTTCAAAGCTCATAGAGCCGCGGAACATCGTGGTAATCCAGTTGAAGACCTTTACCCCTGTAGGCACTGCAATCAGCATGGTGGCGTACATGAAGAACAACTCACCCGCAATCGGCATGCCGACGGTAAACATGTGGTGAGCCCAGACGATAAACGACAAGAAAGCAATCGATGCCGTCGCGTAAACCATCGAGGCATAACCAAATAAAGGCTTACGCGCAAAGGTAGGAATAATCGCTGACACAATGCCAAATGCTGGCAAGATCATAATATACACTTCGGGATGGCCAAAGAACCAAAACACGTGCTGGAACAATACGGGGTCACCACCACCGGCAGCGTTGAAGAAACTGGTGCCAAAGTGAATATCCATTAGCATCATAGTCACACAACCAGCCAAGACGGGCATAACCGCTATTAATAAGTAGGCGGTGATTAACCATGTCCATACGAATAGCGGCATCTTCATTAAGGTCATGCCAGGCGCGCGCATATTCAGGATGGTCGCAATAATATTAATCGAACCCATGATCGATGACGCACCCATAATGTGAACGGCAAAGATAAAGTAGGTCACGCTGGGTGGGGCATAGGTGGTTGATAGCGGTGCGTAAAAAGTCCAACCAAAGTTAGGGCCGCCACCTTCCATAAATAAAGTCGAAGTTAATAGGGCAAAAGCAAAGGGTAAAATCCAAAAGCTCCAGTTATTCATTCTCGGCAATGCCATGTCAGGCGCACCAACCATCATCGGGATAAGCCAATTAGCCAATCCCACAAAAGCAGGCATCACGGCACCAAAAACCATGACAAGCCCATGCATGGTAGTCATTTGATTGAAAAACTCGGGCTCGACTAATTGTAAGCCTGGCTGGAATAACTCAGCTCGAATGACAAGCGCAAATACGCCACCCATAAGAAACATAGCAAAACTGAACCATAAATACATTGAGCCGATATCTTTGTGGTTTGTTGTAAACAACCAGCGGCCAAAACCTTGTGCGGGACCATGATCACCCATTATCGGTACTCCTTATAAACTTCTTTTGTGATTTAAAACGTCGACTGGCTGGAGCATATCACCCATATTATTACCCCAAGCATTTCGCTTGTAGGTGATAACGGCCGCCATATCGATATTGTTCAACTGCTCGCCAAAGGCTTGCATGGCCGAGCCCTGCACACCATTGATCATTAAGCTTAAATGCCCATTCATTGGGCCCGTAGTAATAGATGAGCCAATTAATGAGGGGCCTACGCCCCCAGCGCCAGCTGGGCCATGACAGGCAACACAGTTAGTTTGGTAAACTTTTTCACCGCGGGCATACAGGTCGTCCATAGAAAAACTTTGCGACATGGCTAATTTCAGCTCTTCTGCCTCAACTTTTTTGGTATCAAGCCATTGCTGGTAATCAACCTCTTCCATTGCATGCACAACAATTGGCATAAAGCCGTGCGCTTTGCCGCACAGCTCCGCACACTGACCGCGATAGATGCCCGGCTCATCAACAATCGTCCAGACATCATTGATATAGCCAGGAATTGCATCGCGCTTAACCGCTAAGGCAGGCACCCACCAAGCGTGGATGACATCATTGGCTGTGATTAAGAAGCGCACCTTTTTATTGATGGGGATAACAACGGGCTCGTCGACTTCCAACAGGTAATGCTCGCCCTTTGGTACACGGCCATAAATTTCATCTTGAGGCGTAGTTAGATTACTGAAAAAACTAACCTCTTCGCCCAGATACTCATACTGCCACTTCCATTGGTAGCCAACCACTTTGATGTCAATATCAGCATCAGAAGTATCGTAAATTTTAATTAGGGTAGAGGTGGCCGGTACGGCCATGGCAACCAAGATTATAGCGGGAATGATCGTCCAGGCTAGCTCAACTAGTGTGCTCTCATGAAACTTAGACGGTACCGCACCGGCGGATTTTCGATGCATAATCATCGAATAAAACATAACGCCAAACACCACAACACCAATCCATACGCAGATCATAAAAATCAACATATGCAGGTCATAGATTTCATGGCTGGTAGCGGTTACCCCTTGGGGCATGTTCATTCCCCAACGCTGCGCCTCACCGGCAACCACTTCACTGCTCTTTGCAAACGCTTGAGAACTCAGGGCTAACAGGGGAAATACAACAAAAGGCTTAACACTCAATAGCGACTTAACGGTCGGTCGCTTGCTAAAAAATAGCATAATCTACATTCTCCTAAACACTTACATAACGTACTTATTTGGCTCGTTAAAATAACAGTCTGATAACAGTATCGATTACTCCATCACCATAACATGTTTAAATTCATAGGGTTAACCCATTCCTCGAATCGATACAAGCTTTTACTTCAATCATCGAGAGTGAATTGACTCGCCTTTATTATGGCTTTACGAACAAGGGCCAAACCAATTGGGCCGCGGAATATATCTTGCGGAAAGACTGGTAACCATTTAAACGCAAAAAAGCGCGGCGATTATAGCAAAGTAAATAAATATCTGACTATCAATGGAGGTCTAATTACCGCAAGAACCCTATTTCTTGGCAGAAATACCATTTTAAATGGTTAATGCCGGCCGCTATTTTAAAGTTGGCCAGTATTATTCTGAATTAGCCTTTAGATTTCTATATTTTGCCCTATCATCACCTCTTATATACGGATTAACTAACGGATTATCTCACAGCTCAGAATGATATTTAACCAAGCCGAGAATAAAAAAATTTGGTCGATTGCTTGGCCGATGATGCTTTGTAGTCTGACCACGCCACTTTTGGGGCTAACCGACACCTTCTTGCTTGGCCATTTTAGCAGTGGCGAGCACCTGTCTGCCGTGGCTATCGGCGTCAGTGTCATTAGCATGCTGTATTGGGGATTTGGCTTCTTGCGGATGGGGACTACCTCTCTGATTGCTAGGGATAGGGGACAGCAGCTCAAAACCGGACGGATGGCACCCGAAATCACCGCTAACATACTCGGCCGAGGCCTCTTACTGGCTTTATTTTGCAGTGTTTTAGTCCTACTGCTGACCCCTTTCTCAGCTGCACTTATTGTTGAGGCGATGAATGCCAGCACAGCTATCGCCCCATTAAGTATCGACTATATTCAAGTCAGGCTTTACTCTGCTCCAGCGGTATTGATTAGCTACGTTATTTCAGGCTGGCTGATTGGCTCGCAAAATACCCGCGCCGCATTGGCCATTGTTATCACAGCCAACGTCATTAACATTGGCTTAGACTATGTGTTTATTGCTGAGCTGAATATGCACAGCCGAGGAGCAGCTATTGCTTCGGTTATCGCTGAATACGCAGCTGCAGGGCTGGCCATCGGTATTCTTATCAACGCCAAAATTCTCGACCGAGATCTTCGTTGGCGCCAGTGGTTCAAACTCTCGGCCTGCAAAGCCCTATTGCAATTAAATTATCATCTTTTTATACGGACACTATTAATTCTATTTAGTTTGAATTTTTTTACCGCCCAAGGTGCGGCCCTTGGTGATAATGTTTTGGCCGCCAACGCCATTTTGCTTCAACTTGCCTTGCTAACTGCCTACGTCATGGACGGTTTTAGCTTTGCCGCAGAGGCGCTTTGTGGCGAGTCAGCAGGACGACAAGACGCCCGCCAACTCCACCGCTACGCCCTGCATTGTGGCGCTTGGGTGTTGATAACCGCCCTCGGGTTTAGCTGCTCATACGCTCTGGGTGGCGAATTGATTATTCATACGCTGAGTACTATCAATTCAATTAATAGTATCGCTATAGACTATCTACCATGGTTAGTGCTCATGCCTATAGCAGGCATGGCGGCGTATTTGTTTGACGGCGTTTATATCGGTTGTGGATCCGTAAAAGCTATGCACCTGAGCGTATGGTTGGGTTTATTGATGATATATCTGCCTATTTGGTGGCTGAGTCAAGCTTGGCACAATCACGGTCTTTGGTTTGCTTTGGTCTGCTTCACTGGGTTCAGAGGGCTCAGCTTGGCTATTTACTACCCCCGATTGCTGACTCGATTGAGCGCTTAAGCTTGCTTATTGGGATCAATCAGCTTAACCGGCTCAACCGCTACTTCGTGTGCCAGTGGCTTTTCGCCTAGGCGGCTCTGGTTGACGCGAGTGACCAGCTCCTCCGGCTTTCGATTATCAGTTTGCTCAAAAGGTTCATTAAAATCACAGCGATTGCAGGCGCGCCATTTTTCATCACCCTCAAAATAAACATAGACCTTATCTCTTTGCTGGCACTGTGGGCATAGCGCACCCGCAATGTATCTTTTTTTATGCATGTATATCACCATTTATTATGGAATTTTTATCGCCAGCCTTTCACGCTTAAAAATTCTATCATATCAGCGGCCAAGCCAGTTTGGTACAATCAAGCGCGTAGTGAAGTAACATCAAATTCGTATCACTTGAGGTCAATTGACTATGGCTATCCGCGCTTTTCATGAATATACGCCTGTGCTTGCAAAAGGGGTTTTTATCGACCCTTCGGCGGTCGTCATAGGTAATGTATGTCTGGGGCAAGACTGCTCGGTCTGGCCACAAGCCGTAAAACGATGCTTGAAGGTGGAACCGTTCGCAATGTTTATGCAGGCTTATCAAACCAAATGGGACATTTGGCAATTGATCTACTCCAGTCAGGTTTTTCAGGGGAAATTGACGGGCTAGGTTCTGTTTTTGGCAAAATAGTATCAGAAAATTTAGATGATAGGCTGCTACTTGAGGAATTGGGCCATCGTTTTGAAGTAATGAGGAATTATTTCAAACTGCATGCTTGCTGTCGCTATAATCATGCTGCACTGGATTGCTTGCATACGCTAACCCATCACAATCAGGTGTTATTCGATTTTGAACACATTTCTTTTATAAATGTTGAAAGTTATAGTCTCGCCGCAGAACTCGACAGTTCGACTCCAAAAAACATGCTTGCAGCTAAATTTTCACTCCCCTTTGCTTTGGCTACAACACTTGTCAATAAAAACTCTAAAGTCACGAGTTTTTCTGGAGATTCTCTAACAAAAAAAGCAACATTAGATTTA
>CALCNB010000313.1 GCA_937897785.1 uncultured Cellvibrionales bacterium
ACCATATAACTGTATGATTTAATTGAGTTTTTAATAAATATCTTCAGCTATGATTGAAAGTTATGGCTGTTATTTAAGCCGATTGGATAGGAAATTTTCCACATTAAAGGGCTTACTTGGTTATATTATGTTCTGCATCGCTATTGCCGTAACTGAATCAACCAAGCAATGGCGAGGCCAATAAAACTAATCGCTGCCCAACCAGGGATACTGATGCCTAAGAATTGCCATGCAACCTCAGCACAATTACCATCGCCACGGAGTAATATGCTCAGTGCCTCACTCATTGAAAAGGTATCGAAGATAAACTCAATGCTAGGACCGCATGCAGGAGCTTGATCGGCGGGTAAGCTTTGTAAATACAGCTGTCTGCCAGCAAAGCCGCTACCTGCCAGGGCAAAGCTTGCGCCGAAAATAGCATAGACACGCGTCATGAGTTGAGCCGGATGATGAATGATGGCGATTAAAGCCGTTAGGCCACATAGGAAAAAGAAAAAACGTTGTGTAATGCACAACGGGCAGGGCGCCAAGCCTTCAACATATTGTAAAAAATAGCCGAAAGCTAAGAGGCCGATAATTGTGATTAAGATCAGCCAGCGCATACGCTGGGCGGTAATGAGCATTTGATTCATTGTAATAAAGTCTCCTAATGAGTCGCCAAAGCATGGCCGGACTTTGCCACTCTTCTATACTAATTTGTATGGATCTTGATCCTATTTAAGTAGTGAAGCATACGCTTCATCACAGTTGATGACTATTCATAATAGTTGAAAACCGTGACATTTCATTTTATGAAAAGATTTTTATCAGGGTAATTGATTCATGCCAAGCAAAAGACTCGTTGCCGCTGTAAGTTTGTTAATGGCGATCACATTAAGGCCTCAAGTAAGCTTTGCTGAAAAAGAATCTGGCTCGGCCAATAACACAGCAAGGGATGCATTTTATATTGACATAGAGCCGACTCTACTAAGCCATTGTGGCGAATCGAGAAATATAGCCTACATTAAAAGCGACGTCACGGTTCGGGTCAATAATTCTGAGGCACAAGCCTTCGTTAATTTTCATAAACCGCTGATAAGGGATTTATTACTGACAAATTTCTCGTTAATGTCAGTGGAAGCATTAAACAGCATGGATAAAAAACAACAGTTTCAACAAGAGTTGCTCACCATCATTAAGAAAGCATTGATGAATGAAGGTGAGCAAGCTGAGGGGATTGAAGATCTCTTATTCACCAGCTTTGCCATCTATGAGTAATACTCAAATGCGCTCAAAAAGAGCGACCCAACTCGAGTCGCTTGGCTGTAGCAAAGTCTTGTATCTCAGGATAGATACGCTGGCATGACGACATCCAAGGCGCTTCTAATTGCCAAATCACATCAACAGCTTGATCAAATAAATCAACTTGGTTTAATCGCTGACCCAATCGTTTAATAATTGCTGTCTGAACAGAGCGCTGGCCATAACGGCTTAATAGTTGATGCTCATCTAAGCGCAATAAAAATTGCTTCGCGCTATTAGGCATAGAAACACGGTGTTGATTAAGAATAGTAATTATCTTGTTGCAGTAGTCATTAAGGGGTCTGTGGTCGAAGCTTTGCCAGTTCAGGCAAAGCATATAATCAAAAAATAAATCTAGAAATATATGTTTATAACGCCATAACGATGGCGGTAACATTCTTCCCAGTTGAGACAGTTCAGGGAGTTGATCAACGTGGCTGTCAATACAACGATGGAGGTGGATGCCCTGGCGTATCCCAGTCGATAAATTTAGCGCCGATATTGCCGAGGAGCTTAATGGACCCTTGATAAAATCACCTAATAAAGCACCGATAATCATCCCTTCGTCATCGCCAGCTAAGTGAAAGTGGGCTAGGTAATTCACTGATTGAAGTAATTCGCTAAGAACGTGCTAAAGTCGACATCATCTTGCTGCTCTAACTCTTGTTGCTGCGTAATTGACTGTCTGGCAATCGATATAAGGTTTTCTTGTTGATGCTTATCAATTGGCAACTGACGAAAGTACTCCGCATGTTGATTGGCTTGGGCTAAATTAAATTGTATATGGGAGGCTTGAAGTTGCTCCATGGTTGATAAAACAAGTGCTGATGGTGTCAGTGCAGTGTTTAAAACTTTTTCACGTTGAGCTGTGATAGTTTTAGTATAGTCATTACTGTCATGTGCATTATCTAATTCCATAGCGACTGCCTGAATTTGATCAAGTAAGTGATTTGCGCACGCTTGCATAGGGAGTTGTTGCTTGCCACATAAAATGGTTAAGTTTGGCTCTCTACCATGGTTGACAATGCGGGCTTGGTTAAAGGCAATTGACTTATATTCATCTGCGTCGCTAGGCGGGCTGTCAGCACAGAGACAAAAAAGTAAAAAAGCATCGAGAAAACGAATGGTTTTATCATCGATACCGGTTGGGCTAAAGGGATTGATATCGAGGCACCGGATTTCAATATACTCAACACCGCGTTGAGTTAAGGCCTTAATGGGTGTCTCTCCACTGCGGGCGACTTGTTTTGGTCGAATAGCTGAATAAAATTCATTCTCTATTTGTAGCAGTGAAGATGAGAGCTGTTGATGTTCGCCGTTTGCTGGCGAAGAAAATTTTTCGTAATCCGGGTAGGGGGTGCGAAGCGCTTTGCTG
>CALCNB010000314.1 GCA_937897785.1 uncultured Cellvibrionales bacterium
TCAAGTAAAGCAATGGACCAATAATGGCGATATCGGGGCCACGCTTCGCCATACGTTTAGCCATTTCCATTTAGATATTAGCCCGCGTTACTACCGCGTTAAAACACCCTCTCGTATTATGGAAGCGAAGCAATGGCTATGGTTTAATCCTGCAGAACCGGCTAAAGTTGGCATCGCCGCACCGGTGAAAAAATTAATCGATCAATTAGTTAAGTAACAAATAACTTACTGTAGGATAAACTGCCACTGAGCGATCACCTAGCGACATCTAAGGAGAATTTATGACCCGTACCGTGCATTGCCGAAAATACCAGCGTGAGCTACCAGGGCTGGAAGCACCCCCGTATCCAGGGCCAAAAGGAGAAATTATTTTTAATGAGGTGTCTCAGCAGGCATGGACTGAATGGCAGAAATATCAGACTATGTTAATCAACGAGAAACATTTAAATATGCGCGATGTAGCGTCACGACAATTACTGCAAAGTGAAATGGAAAAATTTCTTGCCAGTGAGCACTATCAGGCCGTAGAAGGCTATGTGCCGCCCGAATCCTAAGGCTGTTTCGATTGACTAAACCATGCCTGCAAACGAGGCCGTATCGGTAATAGCGCATCGTAAATCTGATTCACTAGCCATCGCATAAGTGGCAAAGAAAATAACCACGCTAGCAGCCGAAAGTTTGGCAATGAAGCCCATAGCTGTAAAAAAGCATCGCCACCTGTCTGCACCTTGCCGTTAGCGCCTTGTACGTGAAATCGCTGCATTAATTGATCGCGGCTAATACCCTCAGGTAGACCCTCAGTAAGCGTTTGATCAGCTACGTTTAACCAGCAAATAGTCTCGGCGCCACGCTGCCGCTGGTAAAGAGCAATCTCGCGCGAGCACAACGGGCAGCTACCGTCATAAAAAACCGTCAGTGTTTGCTTGTCAGTCATGCCATACCTTTTTATCCATCGTAATGGCTACAGGTTAAATAAATGTGCTCATCACCGCTGAGCAATCTTCTTCGATTTTTAAATCAAACATGTCGTCGGCTCGCGTCTTTCCCCGGTTAATCGCGGCTATAGGTTTTTGCCAACGTTGTGCTGCACGACAAAAACGATAACCGGAAAAAACCGTTAGCGAAGAACCTACCACTAACAAACCATCGGCCTGTTCAAGTGCTGCCATCGCTTGTTCGACTCTGGCTTTGGGCACTGCACCACCAAAAAAAACCACCTCAGGCATTAATACACCCCCGCAATTCAAACAATGGGGTGAAACCGTACGCAACGCAAGACTGTCTTCAACCGCCGCGTCACCATCGGGTTTAAATTGAGCCTCTAACTCAGCCAGGTGATTATTTTGATTTAATAAACGGGTCTGTATTTGCGCCCGTGACTCACGTTTGTGGCAACTTAAGCATTGCGCCCTGTCTAAGCGACCGTGCAAGTCGATCACCTTCTGATGACCGGCAGCTTGATGAAGGCGGTCGACATTTTGTGTTAGCAGTAAACTCACATGCCCTTGCTGTTCTAGCTGTGCTAAAGCGCGATGCGCTACATTCGGTTGGGCTGCACCCACCGCTGGCCAGCCCACTGCACTGCGCGTCCAATAGCGTTGGCGAACGGTGGCATCCGCCATAAATTCCGCATGCTGAATCGGTTTTTTAACCAACCACCGACCCTCGTGATCGCGATAAGTATTGATGCCAGAGTCAACGCTTATGCCTGCACCGGTCAGCACCATCAAGCGAGGGTAGCGATCGATAAACTCGGCTAACTCCGAATAGGCTGTCAATGATCGCGCAAGTACTGTCACACATAAGCTCCTAACTTACTGATTTAATTGCCGCCTGCCTTGTCTTTTTAGCGCCTACCGGTATTGATACTAAACACCTACAGCAAGATTGCATTGTTGGTAGAGTGTATTTATACGCAAGCTATGGGCTTTTGGCGCAGCTAAGAATTGTTTTAACTGTGCGTCGCGCTGTTGTCGCCAATGGAAATAAATACTGGGCTCGCCTTCAGCCAGCTGTTGCTCAAGCGCCTGCAGCGCAGGCATTAAAGCAAAATAACGGCGACTCAATGCCGCAGACCGCCGCTGCAAACCCTGAATCCAAAATTTGGACACCACGTTTTGTAAAATCTCGGCTTGTGTCGAAGGCTGACCACGAGGACAGATGCGCTGCTGAACCGTTGCTTCATTATCAAACAGAGTATTGGCTTGGTTGAGCGCGCGCTGTTGCGTCGATAAAGCGCGATACAAAGCGCCCCCATCGCCAGCGCGAATGACCGACAAATTCATTTCGTATGCCCTAATATCACTGGTATAGTCACCGTTTAACCACTGGCTTACCCATGCACTCAATTGTTCAAGAGCGGTAATCAATGCAGCGCCTGTATTAGCAGGATAATTGTCTTCGCGATTGCCTGCCTGCCAAAATTGTCTAAATTCTTTTTCGCCCAAGCTACCCCGCCAAATAAACCACGCTAAGCGCTGCTTTTTTTCATCCATCACAGCGCTGAGCGCTGCTGCGGTTTGCATTTGTCCCTGTGCGCGCAGGGTGACAATGCAAGCCGGTGCATGCTGTAAAAAATCTAACTGGTAATGTAAGCGTTGCGACGGCGAGGCGACTTTGCCCAGCGCACTGTTACGTCGCGCAATAACATAACGCAGTTCACAGTCATCAAGCGATAGAAAGGCTAATAGGCCCAGTGTTTTACGTTCCTTCGCCACTTCGTTAGTCTCCACCCACGCTCGCGAACGGGGATAAGTGAGCGGGGAAATGGCCGAAGCTTCAATAGTCTCCAGCTCAAAAATACGGGCTAATCGCTGGAGATAGTCTTGATACGCTGAATCTAACGACGATTGACAGCCGACTAATGCAAAGCATAAACCCATCACCAGGCTGTTGATCAAAATTTTCATGGGTTATTCTGCCATCTCATTCTGGATATTCACAATCACACAATCCTATACGGCTAAATACAGTCTCGAGATTGATATAAGCGACTTTCCTGCTAAGCTTAAATTATTAACTAATATGAAAAACAGCGTGTGCTGATGCTTGAACAATCGACCTTGACTCAGCCCACAAGTGCAGGTTTAATACGCCCTCTTTTTAGTTTGCCGCTAAAAAATGCCCAGATAGCTCAGTTGGTAGAGCAGAGGATTGAAAATCCTCGTGTCGGTGGTTCGATCCCGCCTCTGGGCACCACTCAATTAATAGTGGTGACTATATCAATCCAACCTACAAAAATAAAACAGTAATCATTACAGGTGGATCTGCAGGTATCGGTGCTGCATGTGCTCGTCTTTTCCATAAAAAAGGGGCGAATATTGTTCTTATCGCACGTAATCAAGACGGTCTTGATAAAATGCAGCTTGAATTAGATAAGGATCGAATCCTTACAATCGCAACAGATATTTCTAATACACAAAGATATAAAGAAATTTTAGACTCAGTAAATAAAATATTTGGCTCAATAGATATTTTAATTAATAATGCCGGCTTACATTATCGTGGCGATATACAACATCTCAGTCCAGACGATGTCGCAAATATGGTTGATGTGAATTTAAAAGCACCCATTAGTTTTTCATGTTGCGTATTACCTTATCTTAAAAAGTCATCAAGTGCGTCAATTATCATGGTTGGGTCTTTAGCTGGCCGAGCCCCACTTCAAGGTGCTGCCACATATTCTGCAACAAAGGCCGGATTGAGAGCCTTTGCATACGCGATTGGTGACGAACTGAGAGATATAAATATTAATGTTGGAATTGTTTCTCCTGGACCAGTGAGCACAGGATTTATTATGAATAATATCGACGACGTCGAGGATATAGTTTTCTCTCAACCAATGAGTACACCTGAGGAAGTAGCCAATGCTATTTTAATGCTTGTATCGAATGGTGGGGAGATATGTCTTCCGAAGGTTAGTGGTTTTCTCACAACAATTAGCTATCTCTTCCCAAAGCTTAGAAGAAAATTAAGACCATTTTTTTATAAAAAGGGAAAGAAAAATAAAGATCGTTATCGGTAACTTATTCATCAATAACTTTAAAATTCAAACCGGCATACTTAGTTAATCTTAATATAAGTTGATCACCCATTAATGTAGAAGGTGTCCAAAAGCCACCAGATTTATCATCACCAATATCACGTGAGAGACATAATGCAGCTTGTGAAATCATTTTAGCTGTTGATCCATATCCTGGATCGCGATCGCCGGTGACCTGAACCATTATCGAATCACCAGTTGATGTCTTGCCAAGAAACCTCAAATCAAATGAACCTGAAAGTTGCTCAGATGGTGTGGGGCCCTCCCCTGGCTTCGGCAAGATAAAGGATTCTAATATCCACCTAGTAAAAGGAAAAATAATTGCAAAATTAAACCATTTCATTCTTTTTGTATTTCTCCTAGCACGCTTCTCACCTTTTTTCCCATCGCCAAATAAACTTGCCTCTTGATAAGTAAAATCATCTCCATAACTATTGCCTGATAACGCATTTGATCGATGAACAATCCTCAGATTCACAGCAGCCATTACAAATGGTGCTATCCAGCTTGAAAATTCATTATCATAACTAACATATACATTTTTTTGGCGAGACTTAAAGGTATGATCTTTTGGGCAACAAGAATAAGGATCTTTAAATTCCTCCCTTAATGATGGGTCTTTTATTGCTCTTTTTGTAATATTAATCAAACTTGCGATTGTACCACCCGAGAAAGTGCCTTTCATTTCTTTTACACGCATAACAACTGATGAGCAAACATTACTAAAATGCTCTAAAGATTTTTTTTGTAAGAAAAAAACACCACAATCGGATGGAATAGAATCAAACCCGCAGGAATGTACAATTCGAGCACCATTTTTTTTTGCTAGATCTTCATATTTTTCTTGCATTCTCTTGATCCAATGCATCTCACCAGTAAGATCACAATAGTCAGTACCGGTCTCACAACAGAGGCGCACTAAAGTCTCACCATATAAATCATAAGGGCCAACTGTTGTAATCATTACCTTTGTCGAGTTACATATTTTTAATAAGGAGCTCTCATCGTTTGAATCTGCAATGAATAAAGGGATATTCTCAGCTGATACGCCTAAGTCTTGTTGAACTTTTTTCAATTTATCAAGAGATCTTCCAGCCATCGCCCATCGAACATCTATAGTACATTCAGACTCACTTAAATATTGACAAATAATTTTCCCTACAAAGCTAGTCGCGCCAAACACCATTATATCAAGTTTATTATTCATCATAATATTTCTGCGCATGACTTGACATGAGCAAAAAGCGGAAAAACATCTGAACAATAATATTCTTGCTCGAAGTTAGTTCTACCTGCTGTACAGTCTGATAGAACCGTAACCTCAAAACCTTTTTCTGAAGCTGAGCGAGCAGAAGAATCAATACAAGCAGAAGTCACGACGCCAGCAATAATTAACTTCTTAATCCCTTGTGAGCGTAATATTTTTTCAACCTTAGTATTTGAAAACGCATTTAGTCCTGTTTTACCAGGAACAATTGTAATATGATCAAGCCACGGATTTAGTTCGTCAATTAAATTTGATCCTGGTCCATCAGATTTAAAGGCGCCTAAGTCTTGGCAGACTTTTAAAATTCCTATTGGATTATGAAGCTCTTTATAATCTGGTGTAAAAACTATTGGAGTTGCAATAATAGTTGCATTAACATTTACAGCTTTTTCAATAAGTGAAATTGTATTTTCTAAAACTTTATTAGTGGATAATGATTCTTCCACTACAGATTGAAGAACACCATCGGATGAAAAATAGTCATTTTGGTATCCAATTAATAAAATTGCCGTTTGATTGGAAAGTTTCATAAATTATTGCCTCGAGCATAAAAAATCTATATAAATTAGTATAACAATGAAAACTACGTGGACATATAGCTTTAAATATGAAAATTCTTATTTTTGGTGAATTACAACCTTTTGTACATGAGATTTTAGCATCATTAAACTCGATCACGGCCGAAATTATTATTGCAAAGGAATGGAGTGGTTGTGCAGCTCTTTTGTCATCGTATGAATTTGACGCGGTTATAATTAACTTAAGGCCTACAGGTTTTGGTGGAAGCACAGATCTGTCACTTCTACACTTTATCAATGCAAATTATCCAACAACTAATAAATTAGCCATTCTAGAAATTAGGCGATTTGATTTAGATGAGGATGAAAAAAAGCGGTGTAGTAAACTAGCAACCGATGCTGGGGCCAATGCGATTTTTGATAATGGACCAAATATTCATAAAATATCTAATTACTTAAAAGCAATTTTAGACTTTAAAGAAAAAAAATCGAATATAGATAATAATATCGAAACTTTACCGACTCTCGTCGACTACTTAAAGCAACAA
This sequence comes from uncultured Cellvibrionales bacterium, assembly GCA_937897785.1. Lineage (GTDB taxonomy): Bacteria > Pseudomonadota > Gammaproteobacteria > Pseudomonadales > UBA7434 > UBA7434. Next base: position 6,376 of record CALCNB010000314.1, read on the forward strand.
GCAATTGTCTGTCACTATCAACCTATTGTATGTTTAAAAGATACCCGTAATATAGTTGCCTATGAAGCACTCGCTAGATCGAAAGCCGCAAACTTATTTAATAATCCAAAAGTTCTATTTGATTATGCCTCAAATAGTCAATTATTTTCTGACGTTGACTATGCATGCATAAAGGCTGGACTCAAATCAGCAAAATTTTTGCCTAAGAATGCGAAGCTTTTCTTAAACCTTCAGCCAAGATCACTTTCTAATTTTGATTTTCCTGAGAGATTATTAGAGTTGGTGAAATATTATAATTTGAGCCCTAGTGAAGTTGTTTTAGAATTAACAGAACAGCGAGAAATTTTGAACTCTAAACGGTTTTATACTGCAATAGAAACACTAAAATTTATGGGTTTTATGATTGCTATAGATGATTTTGGTGAAGGTAATGCTAATATTGATGTAACAATAATGGTAAATCCAGCACTAATAAAAATATCCGGACGCATAATAAAACATTGCTTAGAATTACAGCCTGTACAGGCTATAATTAGCGGTATTACTAGCTTATCCAAAGAGTCAGGTATTAAGACTGTCGCTGAGTTCATTGAGACAAGAGAACAGGCAAATTTACTGTGCAATCTCGGAGTGGACTACGGCCAGGGATGGTTCTTCGGTCAGGCAAGACCAATTGAGGATATTACATTGATATAGGCATTTATATAATAAGTTGCGAAAAAATTAACGATAGAATTACAAATATGGTGACAACAAAACGTAGTTTTAAATATCCAAAATCTATTCTCTGTTCTCTATACAAGTAAAAGTCACAAGCCAATAAAAAACAAAAAATAAAAGAAGAAATTATAAAAAAAATCATATCCGCAAATAAAATATATGAGGTGGCCATAAGCAATGAAAATATAATACTCAATGTGAATAAAATATTGCTTTTTTTTAATTCATATTCATTCTTTACTTGTTTAGATACAGAGATTCCCCAGAGTACGCCACACATAAAAACTGCTATAAAAAAGCAATATACTTTTTGTATTTTCGAGATACCTCCAAACGGTATCTCGATATCGCTGCCTATAAATAAAAAATAATTGAAAAGAAAAAATGGTATGAGGCCAACAATCATCAGAATTGATGGAATTTTTATCCAGGCTTGATTAGGCTTCATTGTTACGTGAGTGCTTAAAAATTTTGAAAGAATACTTATGCTTTGAATCTACTGAATGACTTGATAAAATTTGAGTACTCCAATCATTTAGGTCAAAATCTGGGAAAAAAATATCCCCCTCAATATCAGTATCAACAACTGTTTCATATATACAGGAAGCGATGGGTAAAGTGCGTTGAAAAAAAAATGCACCACCTATAATAAAA
>CALCNB010000315.1 GCA_937897785.1 uncultured Cellvibrionales bacterium
GTTATTAAACATCTTGAATTGAAATACCCTTTATCAATAATATTTAATTCGTAAAATTGCTTATCAATTAATAAAAGAATACAAAAGCATATTAATGAAATAATAAAAAACACCTGAATATCAGGCGAAAAAAATAATCCGCACCAGGTCAATAAAGTTAAGGCATTACTTAGGTAAAAATACTTGCTAATGCCATACTGACTTGGTGTAGTTAACTGCTTTTCAGACAGTTTCCTCATCAGGCTCATACCCCAAACAGCACCGCTCATGAATGAAATAATCGCTAAACAATAAAAGCTTATCAGACGATTAATGTCACTAATGAAAAAAATCTTGTCTATTCCTGCTAATGCGGCGACGGCAGCAAATATAAACGGCACAAGGCCCAAGCCCATTAATGTAAATTGATGCTTGTATTTCATCATGGTGTTGCTCTTCTTATAGAACTTTACAGTGATATTTTTCGAGCCTGAAATTGACGGCCTTTTATTTTCCCTTGATTTATCTTCGCCAATGCTATTTTAATCATCTCTCGATCGACGGCGACATAACTACAAAAATCAAAAATATTAATTTTTCCAATCGCATGAGCGTCAATGTCATTACCTGCCGTCAGCGCGCCAAGAATATCGCCAGGCCTAAGCTTTTGCTTTTTTCCACCATTTATTTTTAATGAAAGCTTTTCGGGCAACTTAGGCTTATCTGTTAATGATTCCGACTTAGGCAATACATTGATCGTTATGGATTTGCCTAAATGTTTTTCTAATAGATTTAATTTATAATTTTCTTTCTGGCTCACTAAAGTACAGGCGATTCCTTTATTGCCCGCCCTGCCTGTTCTGCCAACGCGATGAACATGCACATCAAGATCACGAGCAATTTGATAGTTAACCACTAGATCAAGTGCATCGATATCTAAACCTCTTGCCGCAACATCCGTCGCAATAATCAGCGTAATACTTTTATTATCAAACTGGACCAATACCTCGTCTCGATCTTTTTGATCGAGGTCGCCATGTAAAGCCATAGCTGCGAGCCCTTGCTTTTTTAAATAATTAGCGATCATTTCGGTTTCACGCTTAGTATTACAAAACACCACAGCAGAACTCGGTTCATGCTTTAACATGAGCAGTTGAATGGCGTTCAGACGCTGCTGCTCATCGTCTATTTCATATACCTGTTCTGTTATTACATTATCATGATGCTCTGTATCGATCTCAATAAACTGCGCCTGATGCGTTATTTTTTCAGCCATTGATGCAATTGCTTCGGGATAAGTGGCGCTAAATAACAGGGTTTGTCTTTTGTTGGGCAGCGAGGCAATGATCGTATCTAATGATGGTTGAAAGCCCATCTCTAACATACGGTCCGCCTCATCGAGCACCAATAACTTAAGCCGATCGGCGGCCAGCCTGCCTTTTTTAATATGATCTTCTATACGGCCAGGCGTACCAACGATAATATGCGCACCGTGTTCTAACGAGCCTATTTGCGGGCCTAGCGCTTTCCCTCCACAGAGCGTTAATACTTTCACATTATGTGTGGTGCGGGCTAAGCGTCGAAGCTCTTTTGATACTTGGTCCGCTAGCTCTCTTGTTGGACAAAGCACCATCGCCTGAATATAAAACTGCTTAACTTTCAGCTGCGCTAGTAAACCTAAGCCAAACGCGGCTGTTTTTCCTGAGCCCGTTTTACTTTTTGCAATCACATCTTTGCCTGCCAGTATTTCGGGTAGGCTTATCGCTTGTATCGCGGTCATTTCTTTGTAGCCCAAACTGTCTAAGTTATCAATAAGCTGATGGGCTAAATCTAAAGATGAAAAACCTGTCTCGTTCACCGTCACTCCTTATTACATTATTTTGTAGAATGACTTACCACATTAGATCATCAGGGACAACGAAGTCGGCATAGGGATCATCTTCACTGCTTGATGCAGTTGAATTATCAGCAATAGAAGTTTCATTTTTTGTATTCTGTAACACCACGGTGCGATCATCCCGCTGGTTGATTTTATCAGCAACGGCAGCTGGCACTAATTCATAAGCTTGCTCTAATTTCACAATAGCTAACCGTCCGCTAACTACACAGCTTTGCTGACTTTTATTCAAATAGATTTTTTTAATTTTTTTATTATCCACAAACTGAAACGGTATTTCGCCGTCTTTTCGACTGATAGTATTAAGTGTTATCAGTTGTTTTATTTGCGCATTAATTGCTTTTATATCGCTCTCTTTTTGCCGCGCTAAATTACTGGCTTGGCCTTTTGCTTTTTTATCCTCTATTGACTTTTTTGCCTGCTCTCTTGTCTCATTAATCACTTGGCTGCCCTTAGGCTGCTGCTTAGCTTGCTGTTTGGCCTGCTTCTTTTTTTGCTGGGCAATTTGTTTGGCTTTTTTCTTATCAACCATGCCAGCTTGTAATAATTGATCTTGCAATGAAGCCATGAATGAATTGTCCTCGACGGTTAAACAACTTTGTCTAATACTAAGATCTTACATGCTTAAAAATGTGGTAGGCATAAGCATGTTTTTCATCGACCTCGTGACGCTCAATGATTTCACTGTTCCAGTCGCTAAAGTCAAATTCAGGTAATATAGCCTCACCATCAATCTCTGCCTCAATAATCGTCTCATACACACAGTCTGCCATTTGAAACGCTTCGACAAAGAAATGAACCCCGCCAATAACAAATACTTCATCGCTACTACTGAGACCAGAGGCAATCGCTGCCTCTAAGCTGGGCTGTAATTCAATACCCGCAACCGTTTGATAATCAACTTGGCGGCTTATCACAATGTTTCGCCTGCCGGGTAATGCTGACTGATGATCTTCATAAGTTTTACGGCCCATAATAATGGGCTTGCCTAAAGTCGTACGCTTAAAATGACCAAATTCATCCGGCAGATGCCAAGGAATTTTCCCGTTCTTACCAATACAGTGATTCATAGAGCGAGCAAATATAATGGATAATGACATAAACTTGGTTTCCAAGCGGTGGGAAGTTAAAAGCTGTCGGTATTGATATCTTTACTGATGAATACCTAGCGTTGATTAAGCATTTGGTCGACTGCTATGACTGCATGCTGGATACGCGCCTCAAATTGCGATTCAATTGTTTCACGTTCAAGCGTAAATTTGTATCGCTCTTTGCTCGATAGCCGCTTCCAATCGGCTAATATTGGTATGTGTGACGTTGCAAACGCTAAATCATCAAATGCTTGATATTGCTTTCGTTCATCTTCATCAAGATCAAGCATCTTGGCTAAACCTGAAATGCGAATCGAGGCTTCTGTTACAGATACTTGTTTTTGCGACAAACAACGAATCAATACTGCAATGCTCTCTTGGTGCTCACGACGACTTTCACTGCGCTGCTGCTTAAGCGCCGCTTGAGCCTGCTGAGCTATTTTTTTTTGCTGCCACAACTGCCAACAAACCTGTACAGCATATACACCTAGCCCTGTAATGATTAACAGCATTATCAATTGCGCGTAATTTCCCATAGCTAACGCTAAGCTCCTATTCTGAGCTGATAATTCATTCAATGACATTTTACGCGCACACTATTGCTATGGTTTGCTTTATGAAATGATTAAAAGCCATAAACCTATGCTAAAAAAACCCTCATTGCCGCAAAGTTGCTCATTATGGTTATCGACATCGTATAAAACAGGCCTTTTTTATTGGACAATAATCACACAAAAATATCGATTCTGATTGGAAAAAAAACAAAATAACCGTCTATTGATTGTTAATCAGCCTACACATTACAATTTTGTACTTTCCTTAAGAATTTGTGTCATCATGAGGCATCCAGCTTTTTTACACAGCCGTATCAACAATATACGATGTAAATAATTCACAAAGCTAGATTGATTATAAATATAAAAAACAATTAAGGAATGCCCTATGGACCAATGCCTTAACCCCCATCAGCATTTAGCGGTAATCGGAAATATTAAGGACAACGATATCTGCCTAGCATGCGCAGCCATTGGTTTATCTACTAAGCCAAACCATGGTGCCGACTTTTACACTCACCAACTCGCTGAACTTTCTGATGCTGTTCACGCGTATTATATCGGTTTTGCTGGCGGCGATCCCTCTACCGATAGACTCGGCCGTGCCACACAACACGATATCATTAAGAAATTAGCGGCGATAAGGGCCGTGGTGTTTGACCAATACCAGTTTCATAATGAGCGCTCTGTTAATGACCCTTCCGCAAAAACTGATTTTTGTGACATGTTAGAGCGACGAAAAGGAACCCCCATTAATCTAGCTATCTTATGTATGCATTTAGCGCGCTCACAAGGCTGGGCAGCTGAAGGTATTGCAATACCGGGACACTTTGTTTGCCGGCTTGAGGCAAACGGTGAGCGAATTATTTTTGATCCATTTAATCGTGCTAAAGCGTTAAACGCTTCCGATCTTCGAAGCCTAGTTAAACAGACCTTAGGCTTCCAAGCTGAGCTTGAATACAAACATTATAGCGCTATTGAAAATCGTTCTATACTTCTAAAGTTACAAAACAATATTAAGCAACAACAAAAACAGCGTAAAAACTTCCGTGCTGCCCTGGCTGCCGTTATCACAATGCAGAAAATCGCGCCTGAAGAGCCTCGCTTTCTTTATGATGCAGGTCTACTCTATGCTCGGGCCAACCAAGCTAAAACAGCAATTACTGTACTCAGCCGCTATATCAAACAATCTAAATCACAGTATAGAAAAAATAGCGCCAATCGGGTGTTGCGTTTATTAATGCAGCAACGGTAATAAATATTGGTTAAGCTCTGCCTTTGATCGTTGAGTATTTCCTATAATACTTGTTAATTAAGGTATGATAAGCTCGCTACTTAACAATCCATTCACTTTAGTTCAAAGAAGAGTATTAATTATGACTGGCATATATGATTTAAATTTTACCCTCGCCGATGGCAGCTCACAGTCAATGGCAGACTATAAAGATAAGGTTTTGTTAATTATCAATACTGCCAGCAAATGTGGCTTTACGCCGCAATTCGAAGGTCTCGAGCAACTCAATAAAGACTATTCAGAAAAGGGTTTGGTGGTACTTGGCTTTCCTTGCAATCAATTTGGCAAACAAGATCCTGGTAACATGAGTGAAATCACAGAATTTTGCCAACTCAATTATGGTGTTAGCTTCACCATGGCTGAAAAAATTGACGTCAATGGAAACAACGCCCACCCACTGTTCAATCATTTAAAAAGTTCTGCTAAAGGCATCCTTGGCTCAGAGGGGATTAAGTGGAATTTCACTAAATTCTTAATTGGTCGTGATGGTGAGGTACTGAAGCGATTTGCTCCGACCGTTAAGCCTAGTGATATTGCCACGGCGATAGAAGCGGCTTTGTAATTATCTTAATTCAATACCGCAATGCCCACATTTCTTGGGCAAATAAATTAAGCCCTCCTTACCACGAGGGCTTTCTCCGCATGCAGGACAGCGATAAACTTTATCAATATTAAATATCCATAAAAAGAAAATAATCACTATTGGAACAAAGGTTTGCTGGTAGACGCCCCACTGTTTCGTCAACCAAAGCGCTGCCGCAATTATCACTGCCATCGTTATATTGACTAAATAAAAGCGTATAGCCTTATGTTTAAACTGTTGTTTGATCTGATGATTATTCATTGGCACTTTTTTGATTAAACACCGTTTTGTCAATCGCTTGCTCACTGTTCGCCACGACACAAGCCACGAGGGAATCGCCGGTTAAATTAACGGCCGTTCTTAACATATCGAGCAAGCGATCAACGCCGATTATCAAAGCAATGCCCTCAACGGGCAAACCGACTTGTTGCAATACAAGAGCTAAGGTAATCAAACCGACACCGGGTACTCCCGCAGTGCCCACCGACGCTAAAGTAGCGGTTAGAATAACGGTCAAGTAACCTACCACACCCACATCAATTTGATAAGCTTGAGCGATAAAAACCGTAGCCACTCCCTGCATGATTGCAGTACCATCCATATTAATCGTTGCGCCGAGAGGAACGGTAAATGCCGCAACCGATTTTTTAACGCCCATTTTTTTTTGCACGGTATCTAAGGTAATGGGCATGGTGGCATTGCTCGATGCAGTTGAAAATCCAAACATTAACACCGGCCTTAAATGGTGAAGAAATTGGCGAGGACTAAAGCCAGTCAATACACGTAACAACAGGGTATAAATCACCGCCGCATGAAATACTAATGCAGCCACTACGGTCAGGAAGTACGCCAGTAATTGTTGGATAAGATCAAAACCGGTGCTGTAAAAGATTTTCGCCAGCAAACAAAAAACCCCGAACGGCGCCAACTGCATTAACATCATAATCATTTCCATGATAACGGCATTCAGTGACTCGAAGCTTTTGAGCACCTTAGCGCCCAGTTGGTCGGATCGTGAAATAGCAATGCCCAGTAAAATAGCAAATACGATGACTTGCAACATATTCCCTTCAGCCATGGCTTTAACTGGATTATCCGGAAAGATATTAATTAAAACTTCTTTTAATGGCGGTGCCGGTGCTACTTGGTAAGCCGATTCATTCGCGGCCTGCACAGTAAAACCGCCTTGCTTACCAGGCTCAATTAACAAGGCAAGACTTAAAGCAATGCTAATTGCGATCGCTGTGGTCATTAAATAAAGGCCTATCGTTTTCCCCGCCATCACCCCCATATTGCCATGACCACCCAAACTGGCTGCACCGCAGGTCAGCGAAATAAAAACCATCGGTACCACCAGTAATTTCAATGAGGCTATGAAAATTTTTCCAATGAGATCAAATAGGCCAAAAAAGACAATATTTTCTATCACGGATTGATAAGGCAGCGGCGCGACAATATTGGCCAGCGAGCCAAACAGAATGCCTAACGCCATAGCAGTGAAAATTTTCTTCGTTAAACTCATCGTCCACCCCTAGCGATTATTTGCTTCATCATACTACGGTTTATTTCTTACGAAAAAAAATAGAGCCTATTGGCTCTATTTTGAAATTCGATTTACTGGCTGGCGACTAGCCACCATTAACCGAATCTTTCAACGCTTTACCCGCTTTAAAACCGACAGAATTACTGGCCGCAATATCAATTTCTTGCCCTGTTTGTGGGTTTTTGCCCTTTCTTGCCGCGCGTGATCGACGAACAAAACTACCGAAGCCAATTAAGCTCACCGACTCTTCTCTGGCCAATGCCGCTGTAATCTCATCAGTGATCGCCGTAACAACTTCGCTCGCCTTTTCTTTTGAGATATCGGCTTTGTCGGCAACAATAGTGGCTAATTCAGTTTTGTTCATAGTATTCCCCATTTATTAGTGTGTTTTAACTGTACGGCTAATATCGCAAATTTAATCGTAAAATGCGATCTTTAAAACGCTGTTACGGCAAAATAGCAGGCAATAACTTTTGTAACGCCTGTTTTTCGTTCGTGCCACTACCAGTGAGCGCAAAGCCCAATAAATTATTCGCCGCATTTCTAAACAGCGCCACAATATTATGGTCATCGCCGCTGATCTCCCACTGCCCTTCGGCACCGTGAGGTGGCGGCGAGACAACCACCGGACAAGCAGGCGTTTTAATGGCCACCGGCATGGCAGGATAGACCACCTCAGTTGGCGTCCCTGATAGCGTTTTAGCCAAAGCTCTGGCGCCCGCCATGAGTGGCGCAACATAATAAAGCACGTGGCCCTCAACCTCGGCACAATCGCCTAAGGTGTATACATTTGGCGCACTGGTTGCCAATAAGCGATCGGCAACAATGCCTCGATTAACCTGAATGCCGCTGGCTTCTGCCAGCTGTATACGCGGCCTAACACCCACCGCCGAAACAACAATATCTGCCTCAGTCTGATCGCCATTGGCGAGTGTGATTCGTACCCCATCACCCTGGCTATCAATCGATTCAGCGACTGTCCCGAAATTGAAGTGAGCGCCCGCTTTCTCTAAAGCCCTCTTGACTGCTTGTCCTGCTTGGGGAGGCAGCAAAGATGCTAAATTGTAAGCCAATGGATCAACCGCCTCTACAGCAAAACCGCCATTCAATAAATCATTAGCAAACTCAGAGCCGATTAGGCCCGCACCGATAATGAAGACCTTCTTCGCATCGGCTTTTTTCAGCCGGGTTCTAAAGTCATCATAATCCAGTAAATCATTGATCGAGACAACCTTATCTAAGCCTGTGCCCGACATAGGCGGACTGATGACATCAGCGCCCCAGGCTAATACCAGCGACTTATAATGCACCACAATCGATGCACCCACTGAAATGGTTTGCGCTTGCGTATCAATCGCTGTGACTTCGGTAAAGGTCCAAATGCTGGCCTGTAATTGCTTGGCCATTTTACCCGCATCGGCCATTGCCAAATCGTCAGCCGTATTATCTTTGGTGAAGCCGGTCGATAACATGGGCTTCGAATATGAACAGCCGTCATCAGAGCTAATCAGTAATAGGGGTGTTGTCTTATCCAGCTTTCTAAACTCTCTGGCCAAATTATAGCCAGCTAAGCCTGTGCCGATAATGACAACCGGGGCCCTGCCATCGCTATCGTCAACGGAGGTGCCCATATTCATTGTTGGCGCTTGGACGCTTTTTGACGTTGCTAATGGTGCGGCCTCGATAACGGGCTCACGCGCGGGGGCGGCTGTTTCGCTTTCGGCCGGTTCTGGTGCGTCATCGGCCATTTCAATCATTTCAAAATCAAGCTTTCCAACACCACAATCTGGACATAACCAATCTTCTGGTACGTCTTCCCAGCGAGTACCGGGTGCTATTCCGTCGTCTGGCCAGCCTTTTGCTTCATCATAAATCAAGCCACAAACGATACATTCCCACTTTTTCATTTACCCAACCTCAAACCCATCAATCAAACATTTTTGTTGTTTCGCTAAAGCGATGTTTACTGGCCCTTCAGCTTGCATGTTCAGAGCGAATACCGCATCCTCATCACACTGGGAAGCAAACATTAACGATCACCGCAATGCGGTTAAGTCTTAACACTACCTAGTTTGCATACACTCGCGAATCAGCATACGGAAAACCACACATTGTACGATCAACAACCCATCGGTTACCAGCCACAAAGCCCCACATGGCACGACTTTAACACCATCAGCGGTGATATTTTATCGGCCCAAGAACAAGAGTGGTTACTCGATCAAGGCTCTCTCACGGAAAGGCTCGTCAAAAAAAGCCAAAACCAATTTTATGTTGACGTTTTACGTCAAGCATGGAATAGCCCCGATCCATCAGAAGCTGCCTTGCTAGGCCAAGACCCCTCTCACCCCTGCTTGATTCGCGAAGTTTTGCTTTACTGCTGCCAACAACCTTGGGTCTACGCTAAAACGGTGATGCCTGAAAGCTCACTAAATAATGAACTCGCCCATTTGCGAGATTTTGATAACCAACCACTGGGTCAATTATTATTTAATACGCCAGGACTTGTACGAAGCCCATTTGAAGTGGCCCAATATACTGCCGAGCATTTGCCTAAAGAGGTACTTAACGCAATTACCGCAGATAAAATTTGTCAGTGGGGAAGGCGATCACGGTTTGTGGTGTATGATAAACCACTGTTGGTTAACGAGATATTCCTTCCAGCATTTCAACCCTAATGGATTGCAGCAGTTGCCAAGCCCGTGACTCTGCTATTAGACTTTTACTATGCTTGCCTTGACCTCAAAAAATCTCAACCATTATTTCGCCTTAATGCGTATCGATCGTCCAATTGGCACTTACTTAGTGATGTGGCCGGCCTTATGGTCACTCTGGTTAGCCGCAAAAGGAGTGCCAGATATACACTTATTACTGGTATTTATCAGTGGCGCATTTTTGATGCGTTCAGCCGGCTGCGTGATTAACGACTTTGCCGACCGACACATTGATGGCCATGTTCAGCGCACCCATCATAGACCCTTAGCAACGGCAGTTATTACCAGTAAAGAGGCATTGCAATTGTTTATCTTGCTTTGCTTATCTGCCGCAGTGTTATTACTGTTTACCAATGCATTAACCGCGAGCTACGCAGTATTGGCTTTTTTGCTAGCCACCTTATACCCCTTCACTAAACGCTTCACACAATTGCCTCAAGTGATATTAGGCATGGCTTTCAGCTGCTCTATACCCATGGCCTTCGCTGCACAAACCAATAACGTTCCGTTAGTCGCATTAGCTCTTTACTTTGCAGTGATTAGCTGGGTCGTTGCTTACGACACGTTTTATGCCATGGTTGATCGTAAAGACGATATCAAAATTAATGTTAAATCAACGGCAATTTTGTTCGGCCGTTATGACCGAATAATAACCGCTTTATTGCAGTTAATTTTTCTAGCCTTACTGATATTAATCGGTCATCAACAAGCACTCGGTACTATTTATTTTTCGAGCTTATTAATTATTTCAGGCTTGTTTCTATACCAACAATACTTAATAAAAGATCGAAGCCCAGCGGCGTGCTTTAAGGCGTTTTTAAATAATAATTTTGTCGGTATGGCTGTGTTTATTGGTATTGCCGCTGACCTTGCCATCATCACGCCAACTCAGTAACCTCGGCCAAAAGTGATTTCATGCACGTTGCATTTTATGACTCTATAGAAAAAATTGGCCGGTCTACTTGGCAGGATATTTGTGGTACAGATTATCCATTTTTGCGCTATGAATTTTTATTTAGCCTAGAAAACGCCGGCAATGATGCGCCGCAAGGATCCGCATGTAATGTGCAAAGCGGTTGGCAGCCACAGCACGGCATCGTGTTTGATGGCGACAGGCCGATTGCCGCTTTTCCCATGTATTTAAAATACCACTCTTACGGTGAGTATATTTTTGACTGGGCCTGGGCTGAAGCGTATCAGCGTAATGGTTTACAGTATTATCCAAAGTTGCTCAACGCGATTCCTTATTCCCCTGTTACTGGTACTAGAATTGCCATTGACCCCGCTTACCAACAACAGCAGCCATTGATTTTTGCTGAGGTTATCGACGCCTGTATAGACAAATGCCATAAAGAAGATATTTCTTCTTTCCATTTCTTATACCCTCAACAAGCTAGCTCTAACACATTGGCCTCACTGGCCACAGAGCAGCGTGCCAGCCATCAGTACCACTGGTTTAATCGAGATAAAAGTACAGCGCCCTATCGCGATTTCGACCATTTTCTTGCTGACTTAAAATCACGAAAAAGAAAAGACATCAAAAGAGAAAGGCGTTTAATTGAAGAGCAAAACATTCAACTTATTCGTTTAACCGGTGAAGAAATTAACACTGATATGTGGGACACCTTCTATCATTTTTATCAGTTAACCTACGCCAAACGATCTGGTCATGGCGGCTACCTGCCTAAGGCATTTTTCAAATCGCTTGGTAAAACAATGTCGGAACAATTGTTATTAGTGTTAGCTAAACGCGATGACAGATTTATTGCTGGCGCTTTAAATCTTTTTTCTAGCGATACCTTGTATGGCCGCTATTGGGGGTGCATTGAGTCAGCTGAATCATTGCACTTTGAAGCCTGTTATTATCAAGGTATTGAGTTTTGTATTGAGCGGCAGTTAGAAAAATTTGATGCAGGCGCACAAGGCGAACATAAAATTCAGCGCGGCTTTCGTCCAGTGCCTACCTGGTCAAACCATTGGATCAAAGATCCACAATTTAGTCAGGCAATTAAACGCTATATTGAGCAAGAGGCTGAACAAGTGCAGGGTAATATTGAACAAGCCGCTACTTATTTACCGTTCAAAGCTTAGCTGCTGATGCACCTGCTCGGCGCCCAGAAAAAACACCATCAGCAATCGAAAGTCCACTGACATAATTATTTGACGCTATACCCACAGCAGTTCTCCCTGCTGCATATAGGCCTTCAATACCAATGCCTTCTAAGGTTTTTACTTGGCCACTGTTTTCATCAACCGCTAAGCCGCCCAAAGATAAGGCTGGCGATCCACCTGCAGCTAAGTCAATAGCATAAAACGGTGGCTTAGCAATAACGGACATATCGCTAGGTGACTTTTTAAAAGGGTCTTGTTGTTCGCCTCGAGCGCAGGCATTATATAGCTCAACTGTTGCCAATAAATTACCACTATCAATGCCTGTTAATTCGGCGAGTTGCTCAATTGTGTTGGCGCGGTAAGCCATCTTAAGCTGTTGTTTAACAACCATAGAAATTAACGATCGAGCATCTCTAGATAAAAACTCAGTACTGTTGTTGTAAAGCTCGCTGTCTATAATTAACATGCCCTGAGCTAAATTTTCGCGATACATGCGCGTTCCAATCACTGCGCCATAGGAGGCCTCATCACAATAACGCTGGCCTGCTAAATTGACAACCATACCCCGCGGCCAAGTTTTTGGTGGATTAATAAAGCGCCAAGCTGAAGCACTGTGCATTTCTTTCATTACGCCACCCGCACTGACGCCCAGCGCAATACCAGCACCGTTGTCACCCGCCTGGCCTAGCATTCTAGCAGGTAAAAATTCTGGCAGATGTTGCCGCACCATATCGCGATTAAATATAAAGCCGCCACTGGATAAAATGACACCCTTGTTTGCTCTGATACAGCGGCTAACGGCTCTTTTTTCAAGTCGATTAATACACCCTCGACACTTTGATGATAATTTCGGGCTGGCCATATGCGAACTGTTCGCCAGTTTGTTCGCCAAGCGATGCAATAGACCGCTTAAGGTCCATGAGTAAAGTTGTTTGATCTCAACTCCAATAACGCGACCTTGGTCATCAAGCAGTAAACGACTGACGCGACTTTGTTGATAAAATTTGGCCGCTAATCGGCGCGCTGAACGACCTAAGTTTTTAAAAAAACCTGCACCTAAACCTGTTGCCTTAGCATTTCCATCCGCAACGTGACCTCTTGGCGCCGAATAGGTCTGGGTTTTTTCTACCGTACTGGAGAGTAATTCATTGCCTGAGTAATAAAGGCTGTATTCGGGTCGTGGATGGGTGGTTTTTATAGTAAACACATCACCGCTGTAACGAACGCCTTGCTGCTGTAACCAATCAAAATTATCAACGCTCTGTTGGCAGAACCGTTGAAGAGTTTGATCACTTACAACACTGCCCACCTCATGCTTTAAATAACGGTACATGTTATCCGCATCATCTTTAATATTTAGCTTTTCCTGCAGGGCGGTACCGCCACCCGCGTAATACACGCTACCGCTCAGCGCAGTAGAGCCGCCGCCATTAAAGCGATCAATGATAGCGACCTTGGCGCCTTGTGAAGTGGCTTCAATAGCTGCACTCGCGCCTGCCGCGCCCAAGCCGACCACTAACACATCAAACTCACCATGCCAGTGATGCGCCAAAGGGTCAATTACCTTGCTCTCGGCAACGCCGGTGCCTCGAAGAATTTCTTTGGTCATATCGTTGTATATTCTCTTTTGGATTTACATCATAGGCCGCATTTTACGATCACCCTGGTCTTTGATGCCATTTAATTAGCTAAATCTTTATTTATTTTTTCAATAAAATTTCGTAACTGAACGTAAAGTAATTGCGAGAACATGTTGGTCATGGCAATCTGTTGATTCATTTTTTTCTGGAGCACTATTGTGACAATTAATCGGCCTTTTTCAGTTCTTGGAATACAACAAATAGCCGTTGGTGGCTTAGATAAAAACAAGCTTCGTCATTTTTGGGTTGATATTTTAGGTCTCAGCTATCAAAGCACTTACGTCAGCGAAAAAGAAAATGTTGATGAAGATATTTGCCAAGCGGGTCATGGCCCGTTTAAAGTCGAAGTTGATTTAATGCAACCGCTCAATGCCGATAAGAAACCTAAGGTACATGAGCCAGCCTTAAACCATGTGGGCTTATGGGTCGATGACTTAGCGACCGCTGTCAAATGGCTCACAGAGCAAGGGGTTAGATTTACCCCTGGCGGCATACGCGCCGGTGCAGCGGGTTACGATGTGTGCTTTATCCACCCGAAAGGCAATGAAGAGTTTCCTATCGGCTCCGAAGGCGTCTTAGTTGAGCTAGTTCAAGCGCCCGATACTGTTATCGAGGCATTTCAAACCATCGCTGATGCGAGCCTGTAACTAATCAATCAAGACGCTTGAGCTTCAAGGGTATAAGACAAATAAACGCTAAACTAAGTACCGCAATAAATAAGTAAAAGCTATTCACGTAATTACCATAAATATCAAACAGCTTAGCGCCTATAATAGGGCCAGGCATAACCATTAGAGCAATTAGCGGCATCATTGCGCCCATCACTCGCCCATAACTTTTCATACCAAAAACAACGGCGATAATAGCGCCCCAAACGGGCAGCATGCCGCCCGTTGCGAGGCCTAAAAAAACGGCTGCAACTAACATGTAAGTAAAAGCTGGCTGACTGGCTAAAATAGCTACGCCAATACTGGCCAATACAATCGCGGCCCATAGCCCCAATTTTAAGTTAATCCGATCAGCTGCGTAACCAAATAATAATTTACCAATTAGGCCCATGCCAGCAAGGGTTTGAATAAATATTTTGGTTTTATCGGCTAACCCTTCTCCTGCCATATAAGCGCCAATATTCGTTAACACGCCCGTTTGGCTCATAAATAAAAATCCTAGGGTCGCACCAATAAACCAAAATGCCGGTATTGCCAAAATCTCACGAGCACTTAAATCCGGCCCATCTGCAGCCTCGCCTGCAGTTTGATTATTTATCACTTCAGCCGCTTGAGGTTCGCCCACAAGGCCCTTTTCGGAAGGAAAATCTCTGACGGCTAAGAGCAAGTAAGGCAGTAAAATAATCAATACGGTTAAGCCGAAATAAAATAGCATGTCACGCCAGCCGATATTGGCAATGCCTAGATCAACCATGTAAGGAATTATCAAACCGCCCATTGATGTACCAACCGCAGCAATACCTAGCGCCTTGCCTCGACTGGCCGAGAACCAGCGAGAAACAACGGTCGATCCGGTTAATGGGCCTAATAAATTATTCGATAAACATATAAACAGTGCGAACAATAATGAAAACTGTAAAATGCTTTCACTTTTTGAAAGTAGGATAAGGCCAAGGCCTAAACTGACCGCGCCAATCGCCATTAAATTTTTAATCGACCACTTATCCGCCAGTATCCCAATCAATGGCGCAACTACAAGCCCTAGTGCTGTCGCCCATGTTATGCCGTACATCACCTCTGTTCGACTCACGTCAAACTCAAGCTGAACGGGCATAACGATTAATGGAAATCCGTAAGTAAAAAAGCCGGTTACAAAGAATTGGGCAATAAACGCCCCTGCAACGATTAGCCATCCATAATACATAGTGTCTGCCCTAGTTGTTGTTATCGCCGTGCGGCAATCTCTGCTTTGAAGGTCAGCCTATCGTAAAAAGCTGCTGTAATGGCTAATATTTTTGCAATCTAACGCCGGCAATGGCGACTAAACGAGACTCAACAATATATTAGGCAAGACAATATTTTGAAGGATATGGATGACTAGAATTGCAATCATAGGCGAGAAGTCTAAGCCCCCAGCAGGAGGAATCAAGCGCCTAAATGGTGCCATAATGGGATCGCCAAGCTGGCGAATTAATATCACTATTGGATGGTAAGAATTGGGCGCTATCCAGCTAATCACTATTTGAACTAATATGATGAAAAACATTAATTGCAAAGCTATATCGAGCACCCCAAAAACGCCATAAATAATATACAGCATGAAATTGGAGGCCAGCGCTCCTTTCAGCGCCACCAACAAAACGATACCTACCGTTTGAACGACTATGGCAAGCAGCAGAGCAGGGAAATCAATACCCCACAAGCCCGGAATCAATCGGCGTAATGGCTTAAGTGGAGGATTCGTTACGGTAATAATGAATTGCGAAATCGGATTATAAAAATCGGCCCTTGCTAACTGCATCATAACCCTTAATAAAATCAACATGGTAAAAAATTCAAAGGCGATTGAAACTAAGAGTTCCATTATTTGATTAATCATTACCTGCTCTCTTTAAAGTTAGCTCTTTTAAAAATAAAAAATCAATGCTGCTAAGCAAGCTCTTTTGCAAGAGCTTGCGAGCGTAAAAACGCGGCAGTTAATGCCAGCTCAACCGTCTCTCTCAACTGGCTGTTTTCAAACGATTGAATTGCCGCTTCGGTCGTGCCATTAGGTGAGGTCACCTTGCGTCTTAACTCTGCCACATCATCGTCAGACTCAATTGCCATGCGAGCCGCACCTAATGCCGTTTGCTGCGTTAGGCGTTGCGCTGTTTCAGCGTCTAACCCTAACTGCTCAGCAACCGCTTGCATGGCCTCCATAAATAAAAAGAAATAGGCTGGGCCGCTACCCGATAAAGCCGTTACCACATCTAAGGTAGGCTCTGTTTCAACCCATGCAACAATCCCAACAGCGGACAGCACGGTTTCTGCTAAACATCGCTGAGCATCGGACACTTGATCGGTAGCATAGAGCGCACTCGCGCCTTGTTGAAGCAATGCAGGTGTATTTGGCATACACCGTACGATAGGAACTTCATCGCCCGCCCACTGCTGCAAACTAGCCGAATTAATTCCCGCCGCAATTGAGACTAATAGCGGTCGACCTTGCTGTAATAAGCCGGTCAAAGGCTGCAATACATTTTTTAAAACTTGTGGCTTTACTGCCAAAATAACTAAATCAGCATCGGCGATAATATCGGGATTTGAGTGTGTCGTCTTAATCGGCCCAAGTTTTTGGGCGGCTATTAAGCAGGCTTCACTAGGGTCACTGCAGGCCAGCTTCTCGGCAGGGTAACCACGATTTAACAGGCCGCCGATTAAACTTCTCGCCATATTACCTGCGCCAATAAAAGCAAGCTTTTGGTATTTTTTGTCGCTCATTCTAGCCTCTGTTTGTGGTTTCAAAATTATTTAACCGTGATCTTTCATTTTTATGCCGGCTTGTCTCTAGGACCAAAAATATCGGTGCCAACTCTAACAATGGTTGCCCCTTCGGCAATGGCTGACTCTAAGTCGGCTGACATGCCCATCGATAAGGTGTCGAATGATGCCCTATCATTCACTGAGTCTATAGCGTCTTTTACCGAGTCGAACAATGTTCGCATTCGAGAAAAACTATTCCGCTGCTCAGCTTCGCTTTCTGACTGCGCCGGTATTGCCATTAAGCCTCTCAATTGTAATCGAGGCAAGCGATTAATTTCAGTAACTGCGGCAGCAATATGGTCGACATCAAAACCAGATTTAGTCTCTTCATTATCAATATTGACTTGCAAGCAGATGTTCAACGGTGGCATGTCCGCCGGTCGTTGATCGCTTAGTCGCCTGGCCAGCTTAATCCGATCAACACTGTGCACCCAACTAAACAATCGTGCAATCGTTTGAGTTTTATTGGACTGAATACCGCCAATATAGTGCCAGCTTAAATTAAGCGCGTGCAGTTGTTGAATTTTCTGCTCAGCTTCTTGTAGATAATTTTCGCCAAAATCAATTAAACCCGCCGCCACAGCGGCCTGTATCGCCTCCACCGTTTGCTTTTTACTGACCGCTAACAGTGAAATAGTCGATCTTTTACGGTCATAACTATCCGCCGCGCGATTGATTCGTGCAAGCGTCACAGCAATATTGTGTTCGATCGGTATCATTTTTGGGTAAATCCAGCGATTGAGCCTAGCCAACGGTTGAAGCTATAGGTATTCCATACAGCTTTTTACTTTATTTTACCGTGAATAGCGTGGCCTCAATAGTCATAAAAGGTGAGGATGGGACTAATTTATGTCAATTTTTGAATTACTGAATGATTCACTCGCATTAAATGCGTCAGATTTACACTTATCATCTGGCTTGGTGCCAATGGTAAGAGTCGACGGCGAGATGCAGGGCTTAGATTATCCCGCGCTGACGCCAGAGATATTATCTGACTTGCTTGAAAGCTTTATGACTGACCAACAAAGCGCTGATTTTGCCGAGTATTTAGAAACCGACTTTTCTTATGCCTATAAAGACATTGCCCGCTTTCGAGTCAACGTTTTTCAACAAAATCGCGGCCCTGGTGCGGTGCTTAGAACTATTCCAACAACTGTATTATCAATGGATCAATTGGCAATGGGCCAAATTTTTCGCGATATCGCTTCACTGCCTCGAGGGCTAGTGTTAGTGACCGGCCCCACGGGTTCGGGAAAGTCCACCACACTAGCGGCACTGATTAATTTTATTAATCAAAGTCGACAGGAGCATATCTTAACGATTGAGGACCCGATTGAATTTATCCATCAAAGCCAGCAATGCTTAGTCAACCAACGTGAAGTGCATCGCCACACCTTGAGCTTCAATCAAGCCCTTCGATCGGCACTCCGCGAAGATCCCGATATAATTTTAGTCGGCGAGTTGCGCGATCTTGAAACCATTCGTCTAGCATTAACCGCTGCAGAAACGGGCCACTTAGTCTTTGCAACTTTGCATACCAGTTCAGCGGCTAAAACAATCGATCGAATTGTCGATGTATTTCCAGCCAATGAAAAAACCATGGTGCGATCAATGTTGTCCGAAAGCTTACAGGCGGTTATTTCACAAACACTCATCAAGCGTATCAATGGCGGCAGGGTTGCCGCCCATGAAATTATGCTGGCGACCCCAGCGATCAGAAATTTGATCCGTGAAGACAAAGTAGCTCAGATGTACTCGGCAATTCAAACTGGTGGCAAGCAAGGCATGCAGACAATGGATCAATGCTTAAAAGCATTAGTTATTGATCATCTTATTAGTGTCGATCATGCCCGCGAGAAGGCCAGACAAGCCGATGATTTCAATTAGCTAAGTACCGTTTTAAGACCTTATACTATTCGCGATTAAACCAACTTTCTAAGATTAGCTGAGCGGCCTCTGCGTCAACCGTTAGTGCCTGCCTTCTATCACCCTGTCGCTCATGCCTAATTGATTTTGCCTCAAAGCTTGATAATCGCTCATCGCACAACTCGACCTTTAAGCCATACCGACCATGTAATCGCTTAGCAAATTTTCTTGCTCGCGTTGACATCTCGCTTTCTGAGCCGTCCATATTCAGGGGCAGGCCGACCAACAAAAAATCAGGCCGCCACTGCTCCAGTAATTGTCCAATTTCATCCCAGCTGGGGCTACCCTGTTTCGCCTTAATCACTGCAATGGGCTCAGCGGTGCGCAGCAAGCTTTGACCGACGGCGACGCCAATATGTTTTAAACCGAAATCAAATGCACACACTCTATGATTGCTACCCGCTGAACTTAACTCGTCAACATCGGGCATTAAGCATGACCCACAGTTGTGGCGAGTGCAGAAAAATCAACGCCAATTAAATTAGCGGCTGCGTTTGCGCGTAAGTGAAAGGGGGTTGAAAAAATAATGTCTGTATTAGCAGGTGATATCAACCAAGTATTTTCTTGTAACTCCTGCTCTAATTGTCCTGGTGCCCAACCAGCGTAGCCTAAAACAAACATAAATTGACGAGGCCCCGAGCCAGAATCTAAAGCGGCCAATATGTCTTTTGAGGAGGTCAGCGCAATATGCTCGCTTACTTGTAACGTCGACCGCCAACGCTGATCGTCAGCTAAATTTTGATGTAAAATAAAACCTCGCTCTAAATCAATAGGACCACCAACCATTACCGGCTGTGTTGCTAACAATGACTCATCGCTGTAAGTGTCTGTCAACAGTTCATCTATTTTCAAGTCGGAAGGCCGATTAATGATGACGCCCATAGCGCCACCTTCATCGTGTTGACAAATATAAGTCACGCTGGCTTTAAACATGCCTTGGTCCAAAGCCGGTGTGGCAATTAACAGCTGGTTATTTAAAAAGTTATCTTTATTTTGCATTTCACTGCCATCCACCAAGACTCGCCGATTATAAAATTCAGCATTAAAAACTCTGCAGAGAGTTTAATCATATCAGTTTTTTTTAAAAACCAACAAGCGATTATTTGCTGGCATTGCAATGTCTTCTACTAAATTAAATTGCGAATTCTGATTTGCGAGGGAATTTAACATTTCGATATCGCGAATACCCGACTGGCTATCTCGATTTTTTAGCCAAAGATCGAATGCAACATTGCTATCGCTGGTGAACTGTCCGTCATAATTAAACGGCCCATAAATAAAAAAATATCCGCTGCTTGGCAAATATTTTGCCGCACCTTTAAATAAGCGCTGTAATTGGCCGATTGAAACAATATGTGTGGTATTTGCGGTGAACATATGGTGAATCGTTTTGACCGACCAGCTATTGGCATCAATATTTAAACTTATCGGCGGCAGTAAGTTAGCCAGTTTTGCTTCTTTTTGCCAAGCGTCAATGCTAGCCAGCTGCCCATGTACATCACTCGGCTGCCATTCTACATAAGGCAAATGCTCAGCAAAAAAAACCGCGTGCTGGCCGGTGCCACTGCCTATCTCTAATAGGCGGCATGGCTTATTGTTACTTTGTTCTTCTAGAAATGGCTTAAGCGCATTTAAAATCGCTTGTTTATTTTTATCACAGGCCGGCGAATAGCGCTTCACAATACCGTCCGTGACAACCGCTAGGCTGCATCTGCATCACGTAAAAACAACCATTCATTTTCCGTCGATCCTTGCGGCTCAAAGTAATAGCCATCGACATTGAATTTTTTAATTTGTGACGGCTCTTGCAACTTGTTTTTTATAATATAGGCGCTCATTAGTCCGCGAGCTTTTTTCGCATAAAAGCTTATTATTTTATATTTTCCATTTTTATAATCTTTGAAAACAGGTGTAATAATATTTGCTTTTAATCCTGATTTATCAATCGCGTTAAAATATTCGTTCGAGGCTAGATTGATAACCGTACTGGAATCGAGGCTGGTTAATTGTTTGTTCAACGCTTGGGTAGGCTTTTTATCCCAGAACTCATATAAATTTTTACCTTTATCATTGGTCAACTTCGTGCCCATTTCAAGGCGATAAGGCTGAATTAAATCCAGCGGCCTGAGCACACCATAAAGCCCGCTTAAGATTCTTAAATGCTGTTGAGCAAACTCAAAATCATCTTCCGTAAAGGTTTCAGCATTTAAGCCAGTATAAACATCTCCCTTAAATGCTAATAGCGCCTGTTTGGCATTTTTTTTAGTG
The DNA here is from genome assembly GCA_937897785.1 of uncultured Cellvibrionales bacterium. Lineage (GTDB taxonomy): Bacteria > Pseudomonadota > Gammaproteobacteria > Pseudomonadales > UBA7434 > UBA7434. The sequence continues at coordinate 21,072 of CALCNB010000315.1, forward strand.
AAAGGCATTTGCCAATTCATAAATCGCTGGGTATTTAACTCAGCTATTTTTTGACTGACTCCCATTAGGTTAACCAAATCGTCTGGCGCGAATTCACGCATACGGTCAATCAGCATGGCAGAATCTTTTAGCATCGTCGGCTTGCTTGCTATAGCAGTGTTGGCCGGTGTGTCAAAATCCAGTGTTTTAGCGGGTGAAATAACTAACAACATAAAGAGAGCCTTTGATCATCGAATAAGGTGTAAATAAAACCACTTTAGCTTATGCTATGGTTCATAAATTACCATTAGCGCAGACATTTGGCAAAGACCATAACCAACTATTGGCAATCTTCCTCTGTTAAAACGAAAGATCGCTATTAGTTTGATTATTTTAGCGAACTGGGAGCTGAACTCACGATGATAAAACCGTTTAAGTTTAAGCTATTGCTAAGCTTTTTCATTGCCGTTTTGTTGTTAAGTGCTGGCTGTTCTGTCAATCCTGTCACCGGCGAACAAGAATTAAGCTGGATCGATGAGCAATGGGAGCGAAAAACCGGTCAACAGTATTATGGCTTGCAGCAACAGGCAGGTGGCGGCCCCTATCTTATTGATCCCGATTTGACCTTGTATGTTAAATCAGTCGGCCAAAGAATTATCCCCCATAGCCGTCGCTCAAGCTTGCCTTATGAGTTTGTCGTTCTCAATGATTCTAGCCCCAATGCCTGGGCATTACCTGGCGGTAAGATTGCCATCAATAGAGGTTTATTATTGGCACTTAATAACGAAGCAGAGTTAGCTGCGGTTCTAGCCCATGAGATTGTCCACGCTGATGCGCGACACAGCGCTCAAAGCCAAGAGCTAGGGTCAATCATATCGCTTGGCCAAGTGCTCGCGTCTGAAATACTATCGAATGCAGGCTATAACCATCAAACCATCCAGCAAGGTATCGCCTATGGCGGACTTTACGGCCAAACCCGTTATAGCCGCAGCAGAGAACTAGAAGCGGACCTTTATGGTATGAAATATATGTCTGCCGCGGGCTATGACCCTCGTGCAGCCATCAGCCTGCAAAAAACCTTTGTCGAGCTATCTAAAGACGCAAAAGCAGACAGTTTTAGTCAGTTATTCGCTTCTCATCCACCCTCTCAAGAGCGTGTTAATGCGAATCAACAAACCAGCTTAACACTCCCGCATAATGGCGAGCGTGGTGAAGAGCGCTATCGTCAAGAGCTGACGCTACTTCGTAAAAGACAGCCGGCGTATGCGCTATCCGACCAAGCTAAGTCCGCTATCAACGATAAAAAATATCGCCAAGCTATTAAACTGGCTGATCAAGCTATTACTATTGAGCCTCTGGAAAGTGAGTTTTATGAAGTCAAAGGCGCCGCCCAAATAAAACTCGATCAAACATCGGCAGCATTGATCTCATTAAATAAAGCCGTAGCATTAAATCAGCATTACTACTCACCTATGCTTCGTCGCGGTATACTGCAATTCGATTTAAATGCCTATGACTTGGCAGAACAAGACCTGTTAGCCAGCGTTAAATTAGCGCCTAGTCAAATCGCTTTTTTGACGCTCGCAGAGATTGCTCAGCAAAAACAAAACTGCCCTGCAGAAAAGCGTTATTTACGCCAAGCATTGAGTACTAGCAACAAAAACCGAGCCGCTATTAATCAACGATTGACCGCTTTAAATAGCCGCTGTTAATTCATAATAAAAAGTGACTGACGATTGAATAGTTTACGACAAACTTTAAATACCCTTGATGCATTTACCCAACGTGTAGGCCATATGGTGGCTTGGCTGTTGATTTTGCTGGTATTGATGCAAGGCTTAGTGGTGCTGTTACGTTACGGTTTCAGCTGGGGCTCTATTGCCTTGCAAGAGTCGGTTACCTACCTGCATGCTATCTGCTTTATGCTCGGTGCTGCCTTTACTTTACAAGTCGATCGTCATGTCCGCGTCGATGTGCTATATCGCAGCATGAGCCTTAAACAGCAAGCATTAGTTAATGCGGTTGGCAGTGTTTTATTTTTAATGCCCGTTTGTCTGTTTATGTTATGGACCAGTTATGACTATGTGGTTCAGGCCTGGGCCATAAAAGAGCGCTCCGCCGACAGCGGTGGCTTAGCGGCTGTCTACTTACTTAAAACCTTGATTCCTCTGTTGGCCGTGAGCTTATTTGCCCAAGCGCTGGCCGAGCTCGGGCGATCAATACTGACCTTAACTGGCCGCGATATTGGCGCCTATCATGATTGAATTGATGCCTCTAATCATGTTTTTCGTCATTTGCCTAGTGTTACTCTTAGGCTATCCAGTGGCATTTTCATTAGCCGGAACAGCACTGTTATTTGCAGGATTTGGCACTTTGTTTGGCGTTTTTGATGCTAATTTTTTAGGCGCCTTCCCTAGTCGTATTTTTGGTACGATGACGAATATCACCTTAATTGCAGTTCCGCTATTTATTTTTATGGGTGTCATGCTAGAGAAATCTCGCCTTGCTGAGGATCTATTGACTAACATGGCTTTATTGTTTGGTCGGCGGCGGGGCGGTCTTGCTTACTCAGTAATTATCGTCGGGATGTTACTCGCCGCCAGTACGGGTATCGTCGGCGCAACGGTAGTAACTATGGGGCTAATGTCGCTACCAACCATGCTAAAACAGCAATACGACCCAGCGCTGGCAACGGGCACTATTTGTGCGACAGGTACATTAGGTCAAATTATTCCCCCTTCTATCGCCTTAGTTTTATTGGGCGATATTCTATCGAGCGCTTATCAACAAGCACAATTGAATCAAGGCATCTTCAGTCCTAAAACCGTTTCTGTCGGCGATCTATTTGTTGGCGCTTTATTACCGGGCCTATTACTAGTATCGCTTTACCTGCTGTATGTATTTTCTATGACACGACTTTCGCCCTCGCTCGCCCCCGCCGCTGATCAGGACAGCAAGTCAGTCAGTGGTCGCCAACTGTTGGCTGGCTTAATGCCGCCATTAGCGCTGATTTTTCTTGTGCTCGGCTCGATTTTATCTGGCGCGGCAACGCCTACTGAAGCAGCAGCAGTTGGCGCTTGTGGCGCAACTATCATCGCATTATTAAAGCATCAACTTTCAGTGGCACAACTGACCGAAGTGGTTCGAGAAACACTGAAAATCACTTGCATGGTATTTATGATTTTAATTGGAGCTACTTTATTCTCTTTAGTTTTTAGAGGCTACGGTGGTGATGAACTCGTTCAATCGTTATTTCTTAATATGCCTGGCGGTAAGCTGGCGGCCATGCTAGTCGTGATGCTAGTTATTTTCTTACTCGGCTTCATTCTCGATTTTATTGAAATCACTTTTGTGGTCGTGCCCATTGTAGCTCCTATTTTATTGATGCTTGGCTTCGACCCAATCTGGCTCGGCATCATGATAGCCATCAACTTACAAACGTCTTTCTTAACCCCGCCGTTTGGCTTTGCATTATTCTATCTGCGCGGTGTCGCTCCCTCGTCTATTGCAACCGCCACCATGTATCGCGGCGTTCTACCCTTTATTTTTATTCAGCTCTTGGTGTTATGTTTAATCGCGCAATGGCCTCAAATTGTGACTTGGTTACCGGAACAAATTTACAATTAAGGGCTTTTTAGTCTTTCTCTGCTCCACTAAACGATCTTTCGGGTTACTATGTAAGCCTTTCATTTAATTTAGAGGCCTGTAGAACATGAACAGTATCGATGACAACCCATCACCTAACGGTGAAATGTCGCTTCAAACCATTGCAATGCCAAAGGATACTAACGCCAGCGGCGATATATTTGGCGGCTGGCTGTTGTCACAAATGGATATAGCCGCGGCCGTTGCCGCTGGCAAAGTCGCTGGTGGTCGAGTCGCCACCGTTGCCATTGATAATATGAATTTTTTAGTGCCGGTACATGTCGGCGCGGTCGTTGGCTGTTATACCGAAGTCGTCAATGTTGGTCGTAGCTCTATTCAGGTGATCGTTGAAGTGTGGATCGATAAAGGTATTTCGGGCGAAAAAATCAAGGTCACTGAAGGTTTATTTGTCTTTGTCGCCATTGATAATAACGGCCGAACACGAGCAGTAAGCTAAACAGTCGCCCGTCTATTGAGCGCAGCTTTGTTGGTAGCGCTTTTCTGCATAGTCTTTTAAGTCGCTGGCACAGCGATTAAAACCTCGCTCAATACCAACAGCAAATTGCTCAAGCATCGCTGGCATGTGTTCACCGGAGAAGTCATCAACGGTGTAGTAACTGCAGCTATTATGGCTAAGTGCCGTAATGTATTGACTGCGGCAGGCATGAATTGGATCGCCTGGCTTATTCTCCATTGACCATGCGATTTTTTTGGGTGCCTCGATACAGGTAATGTATTCGATTTGTGGCTGTAAGCCAAAACCTAAATCGGTCATCATCTCAACCGCCGCACCTAACTCAAGCGTCGATTTGATTTGCGGACAAAAACGATTCCACTCTGAGTAACGCTCAAAATCGACAAGGATAGACCAGACCCATTCAGCCGGCGCTTGAATAGTAACAACATCAGAGGCTACCGCTGACTCGCTAATCATGGCCTACCGTATCGCTGCTGGTTTGACGAATCTTAAAATACGCATGCTCGCTGATTTCATGATAGGCCGTGACATTTTTGCGGTAAGCATCATAAGAGCGATAAATTTTATCAAACATGGGGTCCCTTGCCGCATTCTCCGCTAACACCTCTGCCGATATCTGTCGCAAAACAGCAATAATCTCATCGGGATAGGGACGAATTTCAACCCCCTGCTTGGCCAATTCAAGTAAGGCGGTATTGTTCCTTGAAGTGTATTCATCGAGCATGTCTTGATTAATCGCTCTAGCCGCCGTTTCAACAATAGCGATCAGGTCATCCGGCAAGCTATCATAGGCTTGCTGGTTAATAATTAACTCAATACTCGGCCCTGGCTCTTGCCAGCCGGGGTAGTAATAATATTGAGCAACGTTTTGAAACCCAAAGGCAAGATCATTGTAAGGCGCAACCCACTCAGCGGCATCGATAACACCGGTTTGCATCGAGGTGTAAATTTCACCGCCCGGTAAGTTCACTGCCGTGCCACCGGCGCGGGTAAAGACTTCACCACCTAAGCCAGGAATTCGCATGCTTAAGCCTTTGAAGTCATCAATAGTGCGAAGTTCTTTATTATACCAGCCGCCCATTTGAATGCCGGTATTGCCAGCCGCCATCGGGACTAAATTAAACGGCGCATAGAGCTCTCGCCATAAAGCTAAACCGCCGCCATAATGCAGCCAGCCATTCATTTCTTGCGCATTTAAACCAAACGGCACGGAAGTAAAGAGTGGTGCGGCGGGTATCTTACCCTTCCAGTAATACGCCGCACCATGACCCATTTCTGCCGTGCCACTCGATACCGCGCTAAAGACTTCTAGGGCGGGTACAATCTCTCCGGCGGCATAAACTTTTATCATTAAACGGCCGTTCGACATTCGCTCAACTAACGCAGCGAAATTCTCCGGAGCAACCCCTAAGCCGGGAAAATTCTTTGGCCATGTAGTGACAAGCTTCCATTTAAACGTTTGCTGCTCTGCTTGCGCATTACCCGATGTATTGGCAACATTCTCTGCTTGGCAAGCGATTAAACTTAGCGCAACAATAATTAAAAAGTAAGATTTTATAATCTGCATACCGTTATCTCTTTTAGGTTTATAACACACTAAACGGCTTCTAAATTGGCATAGGCCGCCACTAACCATTTACTGCCTTCATCATCAAAATTAACTTGCACCCGTGCATTGCTGCCCTGACCTTCGATATTTAATACGATACCCTGCCCAAATACACTGTGCATAACGCGCTGGCCTAACAACAAGCCCGTCTCATGACCATCGCTGGCATGACTCATGTTAGCACTGAGCGGCCGGCTAATATTGGCCTTGATTCTGACTTCTTTTAAACAATTAGCCGGTATTTCACGAACAAACCGCGATACCGTATTGTACGACTCTTGACCGTACCAGCGCCGCGTTTCGGCATAGCTCAGATAAAGCTGACGCATGGCGCGGGTAATACCCACATAGCAGAGACGGCGCTCCTCTTCTAAGCGGCCGGGCTCTTCCAGTGACATTTTATGCGGGAACAGATTCTCTTCGACACCGGCTAAATAAACCACCGGAAACTCTAAGCCTTTGGCTGAATGAAGGGTCATTAACTGAACTGCATCGGTATACTCGTCGGCCTGTTGATCCCCAGCATCCAATGCCGCCGTGTCTAAAAAAGCCCTTAATGGGGAGGGCTCATCAGGATCTGGCTCAAATTGTCGCGTAGCATTTAATAATTCTTGCAAATTTTCTACTCGGGCTCGGCCTTTCTCACCGCTTTCTTTGCCATGAAAAGCCAAAAGGTCACTGGCCTCGAGTACGTACTCTGCCGCCGCTTCAAGTGACAGCCGCTGGCAAGCTTCATCACAGTCATCGATTAATGCCATAAATCCTTGCACGGCCGTCAGTGCACGACGGGTTAAACCACTCTCAGCCAGCAAGACTTCGCAAGCTCG